>CAZFWL010000212.1:0-5778 GCA_964522775.1 uncultured Halomicronema sp. | reverse complement strand
GCCCACTACTGCAATAGAGGGCGTGTCGCTACGTTGTCGCCGCTGTCGCAAGCGATCGCGGTGGGCTTGCAATTGATTGACCTCGCGCTGGAGCCGCGAAATCCGCCGCTGAATGGCGCGCCGTTCCGTCTCCAATTTCGTTTCCCCAGGACCTCGGGTGCCGATGCCGCCCCCCAGTCGTGACATGGCTTGGCCGCGTCCGGTTAGGCGGGGGAGTTGATATTCCAGTTGGGCCAGTTCGACCTGCAATTTGCCTGCCCCGGTGCGGGCTCGCTGGGCAAAAATATCCAAGATAACTTCAGTGCGATCGACCACGCGGACGCCCATCTGAGCTTCCAGGTTGCGGACTTGAGCTGGGGACAAGTCGCGATCAAATACCACCAGGGTCGCGCCTAGGGTTTGCGCTTCTAGGGCAATCTCTTGGACTTTACCGGCTCCGAGTACGGTTTGGGGATGGGGGCGATCGCGCCGTTGGTGCAGCATTGCTAACACTTCTCCACCCGCCGTCTCGACGAGACGTTCCACTTCAATTAAGCCGTAGCGAAACTGGGCTTTGCTGACGTTGCCCGTCATCAGGCCAACCACAATGACGCGATCATGGTCCGTATCGACCTGTTGCGCCACAAACACGCGACGGAACTCTTCTTCCAAAGCGTCGGTTAGGGAGACAAAATCTTGTTGGGCGAGGGTTTCTAAGGCCATCGGATCCGACACTGTCCACCGTGCTTCAGGATGAGGCACTAAATGCGCAAGATAAACCTGATCAACATAGCCCGTTGCGCCGCCGCCTCGACGTTCGAAGCCGTCGCCGGATAAGGTCACTGCCACCAGGGAGTCCAACCGCTGCATCGCCATTGCCGTGAGGTCACTCGTACTCGGCGGCTCGTGTTTGAGCCGGGTCGCAATGCAGCGAATACCACAGAGCCGTTCGGCCCCATAGCGCGGCAGTTCCACTGGGGGAATGCGGGTTTGTTGCGGCGTGCCGACCCCCACGCGAATCACTTGACCCCGACGATTGAGATACACACACAGAGGCTGCCCGAGGTCGGTACTAATGGCGGCTAACCGCTGCGCAAACTCCGGGGTCGTGACGCGATCGCCTGGTAGTCGCTGGTGATATAGCCGTTTCAGTTGCTTCAGCTGATTCGATTTCAAACCGCGCAGGTTGCCGTGGATAGTCTCGATGGGGCCTTATCTCCCGAAAAATCTATTCGAAAATATCCTAGTCGATTTTTTTGAGCGGCGATGGCCACGGGTCGGGATGAGAGGGTGGGCAATTGGCCTAACATCCGACCCGCATCGAGTTGCTGTCATGTTAAAGATAGATTTCTTCAGGAAAGGGTTTGAAATTTGAACAGTTTCAGACTATAAATCTGCTATCGCTGTGTGGCGATCGCTGAAACCCTCACTACGATGTACCAAAAAGTAACTTTTTGAGTTCAATTTTCGGGGGGTCATTATCCTATAAGACGTCATTCCGGGGGATAACCCTGTATTCATATGAGCACAGATATCAATTCTGAGACTAAAGTTGCTGAGGTACCTGAAACCACAGCGCATACTGAGGCCCCAAGCGACGGCGAGATCAATCAGCAGTTGCAGCAGATTCTGGACAAGGTGTCTGGATTATTGGCTAACTTGCCTGACTACGTTACAGACTTTTTCAAGGAATATAAGCGCCCGCTAATCACCGTCGGGCTGATTTTGGCGGCCTTTATCTCCGTCAAGCTGTTACTAGCTATTTTGAACGCGATCAATGAGGTGCCGTTACTAGCTCCCACATTCGAGTTAGTCGGCTTGGGTTACAGCAGTTGGTTTGTTTATCGCTTTTTGCTGAAAGATGCCAACCGCCAAGAATTGACAGAGAACTTCACCGCGCTCAAAGACCAAGTCTTGGGTAAAAACGGTTAATGCCCTAACAGCCAGCCTCAGTGAAATCTTGCAACTTTAGGGGCTGGTTGAGCAGATTAATCAAAGCCGGATTTTAACAAAGTATGGATTTAGTAAGTCAATGTGCAACGTCTTTGATGTGCCAGCGACATTCAACGAATAACTAATTCCGCCACCTTAAGTCCGGCAAGTATCTTTAACCTTATTTTCTTAAGCCTTAATATCTTTTCAGTCCTTTAAGGAGCACTTTAATAAGTGCGCATAAAGTTCACTTTGACAGATGCCTAGCTCCTTAATCGGCATGCTTAAGCCATCTAGTCATCTTATTGAAAGAGCTAACAGAAGCGCTAAGGAAGAATCACTATTGCGCAGGTCTTTCGAGCTGAGACTACCTGTCAGTTGAGCGTAAAGAACAATTTGTCTAACTGCTTTTTGACCCAAATTACGGGATTTTTATCGTATTCACTGTTGATGAGGCCAAGCTCTCTTAGACGTCGTTTTTGTTGAGTCAGTTCAACCTCATGGCGACTCATTTCCGAGACAATGCAGTCATAAAGCTTAGGTTGGCTTTGCAATATTTTTTTGAATCCGCCAGGACTAATTGAGAAGACCGTTGTTTCTTCAACTGCTGTCACCGTGACTGTTCTGGGTACACCGAGCATAAGTGAAAACTCACCGATGAACTGCCCAGCCGTGAGCAAAGTTGGTTCGCTGTAGCCTTGCAGTTGATAGCTAACAGTGCCAGACAAGATGATATAAAATGCATCGCCTGGATCACCGACTTGGAATAGAACTTCTCCGGGTTCTAAACGCCGCCGATGCCCCACTTCGACTAATTTTCTTAGCTCAACAAAGCTCGACTCTCTAAAATAAGAAATCGCTTTAAGTAAATCACGAGTGGCGACTGGCTTAGATAAGGCATCGCTGGTCAAGGCCGTCGAGTTTTGCAGATCAGCATGATGTTGAAAATTTTCGATGGATGATTTGACTACGACATTTGGGTTGCGATGCCAAGTGTCGTAACGAGGTGAAGCTAGCCGAATCTGATGTTGACGAAGATTTTGGTCAATAATAAATCTAAGAGAACTCTCGGTTTTATGTTTCAGGTCAATGCGATCAACCCAAACCCAGAGAACAAAATCTAATGAATAGTCACCAAAGCCAGTAAAGTAGGCCTCTGGAGGGCATTCATAGGAGACACTTTCTTCTAAATAGGCCGAATCAAGTAGTGCTTCAATGACGACGACAGCATCACTTTCATGGGTGACATTGACATAAATAGGAATCCAGCCTTTGGTATGTTGATAAGTCCAATTGATGACTTTCTTGCCCGAAAGCTCACTATTTGGAATCACAATATGGCGCTGGGTAATCGTCCGAATGACCGTCGATCGCAGAGAGATTTCGACGATATATCCAGTAAGTCCCTCTAATTCAATAAAATCGCCGACTTTGAGTTTATGTTCAATTAGTAATGCCAGGCCACTGATAAAATTTCGAATTAAATCTTGAAAACCAAAGCCGATGCCAATGCCGAGGCTGCCTGCTAAAACTGCAATTGAGGCGAAATTGACGCCTAATGTTTGCAAAATCATCAGGCAAAACAGGGTGCTGATTCCATAGCTTGTAACGGTGGCAATTGATTCTCGGACTCCCTGTTTCAGCCCAAGTCGCTTTAAAACGACTCCTGACAAAAATCGCTTAAACAGTAAGGCAAAAATAATTGCCAGGAGCACCGCCAAGAAAAATTCAGCGATCGCACTTAGCGTTAAAGCACCACTGCCAACTCGGAGAAGCGGCGTATGAATAGCTTGCTGAACGACTTCGACTAGTCGATTAATCGCAATCACAGTAAGAAAAAATTATTTGTGGATAAATGATGCCATTTTTAGGACCACAAAAATCAACCACCAAGGTCTCTGGGAGGTGGAATTGAAAATGCTTCGGCTATGGCTGATAGGGGACTTGACCAGCAAAGAAGTGAGACGTTGCGCCACAGAGGCAACCTGAAAACCTTGGTGAAGGTTTTCAAAAATCTAATTCGCTATCGCGGATTCCAAATAGCAGGCTTTACCAAGACTTTTGCAAGACTGCAATTTGTCATCTGACACTCTGTGTAAAAAACTCCAAAGCACAGGACTTTACACGCGTTTAGTAGCAAGTGCTCAGAGCGATCAAAAGAATAGTTTTATGCGGATGGCGAGACTCGAACTCGCACGGCAAAGCCACACGCCCCTCAAGCGTGCGTGTCTACCAATTCCACCACATCCGCGTGGGAGGTACGGTACTCAGAGGGATTACAAGAACCGCTCATCTAAGATAGCTCAGATTGGGCCATTTTCAATGGCGAATTTGTCGGCAATCAGAGGAGTACCAGGAGCAGGATGCTACTTGATAGTGAAGAGCATTCGTAGGCACTGCTCATGCCGAGCAGACCCTGCCGAATGACTAGCTACCGGTCTAAGCGGCAATGTTTTGTTCGGCAAGGAAGCGCTGGAGTCGTACCAGATTTAAACTTTGCCCCAGGTTAATAGGGAGCATAGAGACGCCTTCAATGCGAGATTGCACCCACTCGTCGCCCCAGCTCCACTCATGAAAACCATCGACTCCCTCCCACAGCAAGAAGCCAATGTTTTGGGGAGTGAGGTCAGTTACTTGATGCTGTACCCGTAGTGGGCCCAAGTAACTAGTAAATGTCGTTCCTAGTTCCAGCACATCGGGTAGCCCTGCCGAAAATGTCTGGGGCCACAACCATTGCTTGAATTGACGTGGCTGCACCAGGCTGTCACGAATTACCTCGGCGGGTGCATCTACTTCAACCCGCAAAGTCGATTGTTGAAAAGTGCCGAACATAAAATCCCATGCGCTGATACACGCTTGTTGTGACGTCGCCGAAGAGATTCTAACCTTTTGTCAGGGCCTGAACAGGCAATCTCTATGCAACGGCGTACATGCAGAGTAGGCAATCGACAAAGTTAGCCATCTTTTAGCTCGATCTCGTTGTCGAACATAGACATTATTTGTTTTTGGGTAGACGACGTTTTTTCGATGTTTGGGGTCGTTGAGAGCGACCTTTAGTCGCGGTGAGCAATGTATTCGCTGCCGCAACTACGGCAGGGTCAGTATCTTTTAGCGCTCGTTGTAGCATCGGCAGTCGCTTCGCGGTGCTGACATGCTCCAGGGCTTGAATGGCGGCTAGCCGAACAGTAGCGTCGGTATCGCGGGTCAGTCGACCGAGAATTGGCAACCAACGAGCTTGAGCCGAAACTCCAGACTGAGAGAGAACTTCAGCGATCGCAGTTGCGACCTGACGACGCGTAGCGGCATCGGGAGCATAGCTGGCTGCTAGCAAGGCATTGGGGTCGGCAATGCGAGAGTCGGTTGTGGCTGGAGCAGTCGACGAAGATGGCTTAGCTTCAGGTATCTTGGGACTCTGAATCACTGGCTGTGGCATCGGCTTCGATACGGCTGCCGTCACTGGTGTTGTCGTCGATGGGGGTGAGGTCGCTAGGGGAGCAGTTGGTAATGAAGTAGCCGATGGTGACTCTGGCGCGGTTGGAGGCTGGCTGGGTGATACGGCCGGGGGTGATCCCACAGGCGTACTTGTGGGAGAAGGGGTAGCAGGAGCCTGATCGGCATAGTCTTGGCGCAGTTGGTCAGTAGCTTCTCGCAGGCGTCGTTCATGCTCTGATTCCGCCAGATCAAGCTGGCGCTGCAAATCTTGCACGCGCGCTGACTGACGGGCGGCTTGCTTTGAGGCAAGGAAATAGGCAACCATCCCTCCTGCAACTAAGCCGACTAGCAGACCAATCACAAACCCCATTTTGTTAACCTCCCAACATGCCCAGCAAACGGTTTCAGTGGCTTAGCTTACCGCGAAAGGCGATC
>CAZFWL010000211.1:0-5784 GCA_964522775.1 uncultured Halomicronema sp. | reverse complement strand
CGAGAGCATATGGCAAATGACAACTTCTGCTTTACTTAGGGCGAGGGCGTCTCTAATGTCGATATTTCTGCCTTGGTTGAATTTCATAAGCGGCAGAATACCTTGGCAACGCTGACTGCTGTACAGCCCCCTGGACGATTTGGCGCGATCGCCCTGGGCAAAGAGCAGACTAAAATCACTCATTTCCAAGAAAAGCCAGAAGGTGACGGTGCCTGGATTAATGGTGGCTTCTTTGTGCTGAATCCTCAGGTAATCGATTTTATTGAAGATGATTCGATTTCTTGGGAAAAGGAACCGCTGCAAAAGCTGGCCCATAAAGAAGAATTAGCGGCTTATAAGCACAATGGTTTTTGGCAGCCGATGGATACCTTGCGCGATAAGCAGTACCTGGAAAGACTTTGGGAGTCGAATGAAGCTCCTTGGAAGGTTTGGTGATAATTAACTCAGAAGAATAGGTTGCTTTGTTCGGGCGACTAATACTGCTGCAAGCTCGGCGGTTCGACTCGGCTCACTTGTCTGACCGAATTCTCGTGCTCGTCAGGCCGTGACTGGAATAGTTCCTTTGTGCTAGCTGCATAGTGGCGGACCGAGTCGAACCTTCGTGCCCCTTTAGCTAGGTTTTCCTTGGTAAAGCGATCGCATTTTTGATCACTACATTTATTTGGCATTATGAAAGCTGATTTTTGGCGCGGTAAGCGAGTTTTTCTGACCGGTCATACCGGTTTCAAGGGGAGTTGGCTGTCCCTTTGGTTACAGGCTGCTGGAGCAGAGGTGATGGGCTATTCATTGCTGCCGCCGACCAGTCCGAGTTTGTTTGGGGTGGCAAAGGTTAGCGAAGGGATGACCTCAGTAGAAGGCGATGTTCGCGACTTAGCCAAGTTACAGGCGGCGATCGCAGAGCATCAGCCTGACATCGTCTTCCATATGGCGGCTCAACCATTGGTGCGCTATTCCTACAAGCACCCGGTGGAAACCTACTCCACTAACGTGATGGGCACTGTGCATATACTCGAAGCGGTACGCCAGACAAATTGTGCCCGCGTTGTGGTCAATATCACGAGCGACAAGTGCTATGAAAATCGTGAGTGGGTATGGGGCTACCGCGAAAATGAAGCCATGGGGGGACACGACCCTTATTCCAATAGCAAAGGCTGTGCGGAGCTAGTCGCTGCCGCCTACCGCAACTCTTTCTTTGCCCCTGAGCAATATGATGAGCATGCAACCAGCCTTGCGAGTGTCCGGGCCGGTAATGTTATTGGTGGCGGTGACTGGGCCGAAGATCGACTAATCCCCGACATTATGCGAGCCATTATGGCGGGTGAGTCGGTGTTGATTCGTAGTCCCAATGCTATTCGTCCTTGGCAACACGTGCTAGAACCCCTGAATGGGTACATGACGCTAGCCGAGCAAATGTGGGAGGACGGGGCCACATTTGCTGAGGGATGGAACTTTGGGCCGAATGATGAAGATGCCCGACCAGTTTCTTGGATTACTGAACAGTTAACTCGTCTCTGGGGAGAGGGAGCAAGCTGGCAGTTAGATACGAAGGTGAATCCCCACGAAGCAACTTATCTGAAACTGGATTGTTCTAAGGCTAAGAGTCGCTTGAAGTGGCAGCCTAAACTGGACCTAGGCATGACCCTGGAATGGATTGTGGAATGGTATCAAGCCTATATGTTTGAGCAAGACATGCAGAAAATTACCGCAGCCCAAATCCAACGGTATGCCGCTCTGTAAAATATTTTTGCTGGCAAATGGGCCTTGCTTGGCAGCGCTGTTTGGCAAGGCTGTGCCTTTGAATAGACTATTTGGATCTGTTTTCATCCACTGGCCGAGATTGATGATTTTTAATGACACGGCGATTCAGGGGGTTTACATCATTGACCTGGATTTGCGCAAAGACGATCGCGGATTTTTTGCTCGCACCTTTTGTGCCCGCGAGTTTGAAGAACATGGTCTGAAACCTGTCGTGGCGCAGTGCAACATGTCCTTTAACTACAAGAAAGGCACTTTGCGAGGAATGCATTTCCAGGTTCCGCCTGCGACAGAGACCAAACTCGTGCGCTGTACCCAAGGAGCGATTTACGACGTCATTGTCGATTTGCGAGAAGATTCTCCCACCTATTTGAAGAATGTTGGGGTTGCACTCACGGCCGAAACCCGTCGAGCCCTTTACGTGCCTGAAATGTTTGCCCATGGGTACCAAACTCTGACTGATGCTGCTGAGGTGGTCTACCAAGTGACGGAGTTTTATACCCCAGGTTATGAACGCGGACTCCGGTACAGTGACCCTAAGCTAGGGATCGACTGGCCGTTACCAGCTAGCGTGATTTCTGAGAAGGATGCTAACTGGCCTTTATTGAATGATTAGATTTATTTGTTAGGAGCGCTGCCATGATTATTGTTGATACTGCTCTCCAGGCTCGCGCTGAGGCCGAAAATCCTGTGCGTGTTGGCATGATTGGGGCCGGCTTTATGGGCCGAGGCATTGCCAATCAAATCATCAACTCTGTGCCGGGAATGGAACTGGTCGCAGTCTTTAGTCGACGACTAGATGATGCCAAGCGTCCTTATCAAGAAGCTGGAATTGACTATGTTCAGGAAGTCCGCACTGTAGCGGAACTGGAAGATGCGATCGCAGCAGGCAAACCTGCGGTCACCGAAGACGCTTCCCTACTATGCAAAGCCGAAAATATTGACGCCCTAGTAGAAGTCACCGGCACCATTGAATTTGGCACGCAGATCGTGATGGAAGCGATCGCCAATCAAAAGCATGTCGTGCTGATGAATGCGGAGCTAGACGGGACCATCGGCCCCATTTTGAAGGTGTATGCTGATCGCGCTGGCGTCGTGCTGTCCAACTGTGATGGTGATCAACCTGGCGTCGAGATGAACCTCTACCGCTACGTTAAAAGCATTGGCTTTACCCCTTTGCTCTGCGGCAACATCAAAGGACTACAAGATCGCTACCGCAACCCCACGACCCAAAAAAGCTTTGCCGAGAAGTGGAAGCAAGCTCCTTACATGGTGACGAGCTTTGCCGATGGCACCAAAATTTCATTTGAACAGGCAATTGTCGCCAATGCCACAGGCATGACAATCGCTCAGCGCGGCATGTTGGGATATGACTTTCGTGGTCATGTTGATGACATGACTCACTTGTACGATGTTGATCAGCTCAAAGCCTTAGGCGGCATTGTCGATTATGTCGTCGGGGCTCAACCAGCGGCAGGGGTCTTTATCTATGCCACCAATGACGATCCCAAGCACCAGCATTATCTGAACTATTACAAGCGGGGCGAGGGGCCACTGTACAGTTTCTACACCCCTTATCACATCTGTCACTTTGAGGTACCGTTATCACTTGCCAGAGCCGCCCTCTTTCAAGATGCCGTGATGGCGCCTATTGGCAAACCAATGGTGGATGTGGTGGCTACGGCCAAAACTGATTTAGAAGCGGGTGCAACCCTCGATGGCATCGGCTATTACATGACCTATGGCCAATGTGAAAAGAGCGATGTCACGTTGGCAGAAAATCTCTTGCCCATGGGGCTAGCCGAAGGCTGCACTTTGAAGCATGCCGTTGCCAAAGATAAAGTGTTGACCTACGACGACGTGATTTTGCCGGAAAATCGCCACTGCGATAAGCTACGAGCCGAGCAAGATGCTTACTTCAAGGCTGAACTCTAGCTCAGGCAGGCCGCCGAACTGATTCCGTTAGCGGGAACGTGAAAGAGCTCACTCAAGAGCGCCACGGTGCTTGTGCAGTGCTGTGGCGCTTACGGTGCTGTCTAAAATTAGGTTACTTATTCAATTAGCAAGGTGAAAAATCACTGACAGATTATTGGCGGGCATTGGTATGGTTGCCTTGATGACAAAGCCTGACTGTTGTGCAGTTTCGCAAACCGCTTCGAGATCCCGGACACCCCAATTCGGATTTTGCTGTTGGAGCGATCGATCGAATGCCGCATTACTCGGGGCGGTATGTTGCCCTGCTTGCTTGAAGGGACCATAAAGGTACAGCACATCGCCCCTACTCAAAAGTTCAGCGGCTCCCGCAAAGAGACCTTCGCAAGCTGCCCAGGGGGCAATGTGAATCATGTTGATATTGACGATCGCCTGTAGTTGCGGTGCAGAATCACTCAGTTGCTGCTGCCAATGGCGCACGGTGTCAGGCCATGGTGCTTGAGTTACATCCAAATTCAGTGGTTCATAAAGATTGGGCAGTTGAGTAATTGCTCGCCAACTTGCCAGACTGTCCCGAGCAATCGGATTGGGATCGCTGGGCAACCATGACCGAGGGGCCAACTGTTCAGCAAAGAAAACGGCATGTTGCCCGGTCCCGCTAGCGATTTCTAACACAGTGCTGGCCTCGGGCAGGTGCTCAGCGAGAACTGCGCAAATCGGTTCACGATTACGCTCAGCGGCGGGGGCGTATTGCCTTTTGTCAATGAATGACATGGGTGGGGAAATGTATACAGAAACTTGACACTCGATGCAGCGGGAGGAGGCTGTTATGAGTCATACGAAACCATTCAATCCCCAGTTAATATGCTGCTGGTGACTTCTCGAGTCTGGATGGAGTGATTTCTCCGCTCCTAGCTACAGCTTGGTTGGTGCGCAGGATGAGCTCTCGTACAGTTTACCTGCAGCGCATGAAACGGAGTATTGGGCATGAGGTCTCCGTTCATCAGATACTTATACTCAAATCGATGGAATCAATGCACCGCACCAAGTAGATAAACAATTCTGTCTGCCGGTAACGCTCAATGGCAAGATTCTAAGGCGGCTAAGGCCGATGGAGAACTTTAGATTTTGACGATCGCGAGGCGTCGCCCCATACATCCCAGCAGTCAGTCGCTATAGAACTATGCCACTCCTTGGCGTTGGAGCTTGACTTCGTAATAACGGCACGCCAAGAAGCCGGCGCCATAAATGATGGCAGCATCAGCAGAAATGCCGATCGCTGCCCCGGCTCCTGGCAATATTTCTAGGAAACTGAGGCCAGATTTAAGGGTGCCAGAACTGCCGGTAAACACTGCCCAAATGGCCAAGACTTCCCCCCGTCGTTCGGCATCTTCGGTCGAGAAGCCATAGATCGTCGCAATCTTGTAAATCATTTCGGCTTGCAAAGCCGCGATCGCGCCAATATCCAGCGCAAAGAGGAATAACGCTACTGGCGGAATGATATTAGTCAACAAGCCAACTTGGGCGGCCCGAAACGTCGTTTTACCAATGACGCGCTGCGCTAACTGCACATCGGTCTCAAGAGGGTATTTGGTGCGAAGTTCTGTCACTTCGCGCTGCACCTTTTCAGCATTCACTTGCCCCAAAGCTGCTAGCAACCAACTCAGTCCTGGAATCGCCGTAGCGTACTTAATAAATGGGATGTCCGCGATGGGAGCCACGGTTGTGCCCACGAGCCGCGTGGCTTGCTCAATGGCGGGATAAATAAAGCGAATGAAGGCATCCCCAGCTGAGTCCACGCCGGTTTGCAAAGATCCGCTCATTACCCGGAAAAAATTCGCAATCTGTTCAAGGGTGGAGCGATCGTGTTGAGAAGTGGTTGACTGGCTCATGAGTAGCTAACTTAGCGGGGACAAGAAACTGACATCACTAAGATCTTAAGGCGGCTACTACAGAACTGGCAGTAAGATCCCCCCAGCGGCTTACTCCCAGCGAAAGAATCTTTTGGAAATGTCGGCATGAAATTGTGGGACTGGGGCGATCTCGATGACCTGGCGGCAACCGATTTTGACTTAATCGTGGCAATGATGATGCCAT
>CAZFWL010000210.1:0-5790 GCA_964522775.1 uncultured Halomicronema sp. | reverse complement strand
CTGCATCCGCCGCACCCGCGCAATCACATCGGTGATTGTGTAGTTGCGCACATGGCCCATGTGCAGATTGCCAGAAGGATAGGGAAACATGGACAGCGCATAAAACTTAGGCTTACTGGGATCTTCCTCAGTTTTGTCGAGCCCTTGTTCTGCCCAGACCTGCTGCCACTTTTCCTCGATCGCTGCGGGGGTGTATTTGTCCGCCACGTCCGAAACTCCTTCTTGCGATTCGCTTAACTAGACAATTCTAAAGGGTTGTTCCACAGACGGCGGCGATGAATTTGGAATTCACCTACTGGCGCAACCATTTCGCTCACCCTTCGACAACACACGGCCTCAGCCCCTCTATGGACTTACCGATCCAACGCTCGAGCACTGTGTCAATGGTGTTCATTGAGTTATTGCGTTTTGAGAATAAGCGCAAACTTTGTTGCGATTAGCTCCCCAACCGGAAAAGCCTGTCATTAACTTGTAGATGGCAACCTGTAAATGTTGCTCTTCTTGAGCCATGGCACCGTCACATTAGCTCCATAACCGCCGAGAGGTAAGCAATCAGGTTACTCGGCGGTTTTTCAGTAGTCATTAAAGGTAGCGAGATGATTTCTTCTGATCTCATGCACCTCGACGCCAGCATTTCACGAATCGATCGCAACCAGGTACAGCTAGATTTGGCCCTCGCCAATGAGGACATGTTGAAGTCCTTATTGGTGGACTGTTCGCCCGCGATCGCCCGCCCCCACCAAATTGATCAAATCCGCATTGCCATCGGTCCGCCTGCGAGCACAGAAGGTTTGGAGCATATCGACGCGGTCATTGAGTATGAGCAGGTCTGGTGTATGCCCTCTACGGGGGCGCCTTCGGGGGAAGACTTTTCGGTGCGAGATTTGCAGTCGTTGACCCGCTGCCAGTCCGACTTGAAAACGTTGGCGTGGCGGGTCAATTTGTCGGAGGCGATCGCGTTACTACAACATGGCGGCTTTGGCGAAGACCAAATTCAACGCATTTTGCAATTGCCCTATGAGGGATGGCATCGCTCTTGGTGGGATACGTTGGAACCTTCAGGCCATCTCGGGTTGCCCTTTCAGCGCTGGTTTCGCACCCGCTGCTATAGCGATGGCACCTACACCCTGCAATATACCGATTACTATGCCCAAGATGCCCCCCGCTGCTTTCGCGGCATCTGGCAGCAAGTGCCCCTGATGATTAGCCACCACAGTGGGCAGTTTGGCGAAATCTTAACCGGACTCCGCAAGGCCAAACATGCCCTCAAAACCGATCGCTGCCTCTTGCTCACCGACGAACTGACCGATCTAGAAACAGAAGGCTACATTCGCCAGGGCGTCAGTCTCTATCCCCTGCATCAATCTGCCGAGACGGAACAATCTCTGTGTCAGCGCTGCGATCGCATTCAGTGTCCAATGAGCGATCGGGCTGACACTCCCATCCTTAACTGCAAAGCTTACCTTGCCAGCAATTAAAACTTCTCTCCTGCCAAATTCCAGATGTTCCACCACACTCTTCTTACTTAATTGTGGTTCATTAGAATGCCTTAGGCTCCTTTTACACAGGGGAATGTAGCTATCAGAGGTGGGGTTGATTTGCGTCGTAATGGCTGACAACTCTGGTCAACCATTGATGGTCGCAGGGGTGGGGCGACGCCGTCTGCCCTGAAGGAGTATTCGCTTGTTGCAAGCAATTTTGGGCGGTGCGCTCAAATCCTCATCCTGTCTAGGTTTGGCGAGTGCTGTCAATTCGTGTATTTTTGTTTCATAATGGGGGCTGTTCTAGGGTTGTTCGCCAAAATTAGCCGCATCAATCCTAATCTTCAGCGGTGTGAGTAGCTCGTATGCCCCTGCCTCAACCCAGCATTGATGTTGAGCCTTCAGAAAAAGTTCTGTCGCTGCGACGCAAGCGGCAACAGCAATATCAACGGTCGTTGCGATCAGCGCGTTTTCGGGCTCTGGGCTGGGAACTCACGGGTCGGCTGACGGTCAACTTGGTGCTGACGTTAGTCGCTCTCGCGGCTTTGGCGAAGTTGGTGCCTTATCACCAAACTCAACGGCAAGTCTTGCACGAGCTGGAAGACTCCGTCGCCACCTTGCAAGACCACAACCGACGGCTTCGCAAAGATTTCACTCGCTATTTTGACCCGGCACAAACGAGTCAAGTTTTGCAAGAAAACGGCGCTCGCGAATCGGCACAGCATGTGCCCATTGTTTGGGTTGAGCAACTGCCAGATCAGCTCGGGGCACCCACTGACTCTACGGATGCTGCCCCCGCAACCGAGTTACCGGAAGCGCCCGCTGAGTAGGAAAACGCTATTCCGGATTTGTATCAGGAATTTGAATATCGGCTTGGTGCTCACATTGAAAGCCCTTGGCAGACCACTCTGCTAAATCCACCGACGATAGCGGGAAGACGCGGTCACAGATGGGTCGATATACTTGACTGACGATCGCCCAGACCAGTGATCGCCCTACATCCAGCGCAGTCTTAAAGGGTTTTTCGACATTGGCCGGGATGCCAATTTCCTCCACCAATTCCATCTCGACCCAGATGCCGTGACTGCTCAGCAGAATGCGAGCGAGCCACTCGGCCCGAGGTACATGAGTGGGCGATGTCACGACCACGACGTGTTGCGCCCCCCACTGTTTCAGCGTGGGCAAACTGTAGCGATAGTTATCAAAGGTCGATTTGGCACAGGTTTCGAGCCAGACTTGATCAATGGGAGCGGCTACTCGTTCAAACACTAAGCGAGTGCAAGGCGGTGCAGCTCCGTGGGAAATCAGCACGGGCAGAGGATTGCCCTGGGCTACGGCATCGGCCACGACAATTTCACGGCGAATACTACCGCCCAATACCAGCACCGCATCTGGTGGCTGCTGCGCGTGCCGGTAGAGCTGGGTGGCAAGACTGCTAGCCCAAAGGCTCACTAACACGAGGAGGGTTAGCCAGAGCCAGCGCAGGCGACGCCAACCCAGACGCCAGGGTGGTTTTACTTGAGTCGGTCGTTCAGACATTCACGAGATCGCAGGGGCTAGCGCAGCGGCAACGGGTCACGGTAGTAAGGCAACGACCTGATCATTGGTTTTGGGACGATAAGATTTGACGACGTATTGATCTAAATGGCGGAAGAGGGCGATCGGGGGCACCACCCGACAGGAGAAAAACTCTACCATGGCGATTTTTTCGTCCTTGATTTGCACTTTGGGGGCCAAGTAAGTCAACGGTTGTTGGGTGCGCCATTTCCAGGGTTTATTTGGTGCAGCAGTGATGAGGCGATGATGGGACCAGCGGCAGTTTTGCCCACTGCGCCCAAATTCCTTAAATTCCCGCAGCAGGATAGAGGCCTCTAGATAAGAAGCAGCAGAGCGATCGCCCGTCACCCCATCCATCACATTGCCCAAGGCTCCCTTGGGATGCGGGGGAATGGCGCGATCGCCCGCAGCTTCGATCGCCGCTTCTAGCTCAGCGGTGGTGCTCATGAGTTCTGGCAAGGCCCAGGTGACGCCCATGCCCCCGGTGGATTGCCGCTGCAAGTACGTCACCAACCGGACCTTATTTTTCAGTTCTAAGCCTGGCAGCTTGCTCAGGGCCCCCGCCGGATCAATCGTGCTGATGAACCAACGCCCCTCGGCATTGGGGGCCACCCCTTCGTCATCGCCAAAGCCCCCCACCCGAAATAAGTCACCCAAGGCATCGAGGGATTCTGGCGCCATCGCTTCGAGCGCCATTTCTCGCTCTTTCATGTCGCTGACCGGTTGTTGCTCTGAGGCCGGCAGCGTCAACTGCGACTGAATGTATTGCTGTACTTTCTGTACAACGTCTAACGAAAATTTCTGCAGAGCCATAGGGCCAAAGTTCAGTGATCCTGTAGTTCTTAGTTATCCCCAAGGGTGACAGCAAACGTTCATTGTGAGCCGCGATCGCTGCTTTTCGTTAACTAGTGTCATGAGTTCATTAAGGCCAGAGTCATGCTCAACACCAGCCTCAGTGAACTGTAACCACTATCGGATGGTGGCGTTATCGCGGCATCAAACTGGATTCACTGACATCCAAATGCCCCGCTCATGAGACTCATGGGCCAAATCCATCAACAATTGTGAATAGACTCCTTCAGCAATCGCGGGCGCTACGGCATGGCCCTGATCGATGCAGTTGACCCAGTGATCGACTACGCGGACGAAGGGTGCCAGTCGGCCATCGTCATAGGTTTGCGGAAATTCTAGGTTGGCAGGAATGGGCAGTTCAGCCAGCGCTTCTCCCGCCGGTGCGCCCCATAGCTTAAACCCATGCACGTAGTCTTTAAGGTTATCGCTGCCGAGAATTAAGGTGCCGCGATCGCCATACACCTCGACCCAATGCCCCCGCCCGCCGTAAGTCACGGAACTAATAGTGATCTGGCAAGGCGTGCCATCCTGCATGTCCAGCATCAGGGTGCAGGTATCGTCAGCATCCACAGCTTTCAGTTCACCGGTTTGCGGATCGGGCCGCTGCGGGATCGCCGTCGTGAGGTTGGCGCTGAGGCGCTTCACCGGGCCAAACAGCCAGGCCAGATAATCGAAGGTATGGGACGCAAAGGCTCCCAAGGCACCGCCCCCCTGCTCTTTACGGGCATACCAGCTCCACGCCCGGGCTGGATCAGCGCGCCCCGGCACCATCCAGTCCACTTTGATTAACCGGGGAGTCCCGATGTAGCCTTCGTCGAGCTTGGCTTTCAACTGCTGCCAGGCGGGCACAAAGCGAAACTCAAAATCTAGCCCGACAACTTTTTGCTGCTGTTGAGCGACGGCCTCAATCTCCCGCGCTTCCTCCACATTCAGCGCTGTGGGTTTTTCCAACAGAACATGTTTGCCCGCTTTCAGGGCCGCGATCGCCATCTCCTTACGTAGAAATGGAGGCGTGGCCACACTCACCGCATCGACTTCGGGTAGTGTCAGCAATTCCTTCAGGGAACTGCAGCCGTGGGGGATTTGATGTTGAGTCGCGATCGCCTGCGCCTTTTCTGCATCGCGATGGTAAACCGCTACCACTTCCGTCCGATGATGAATTTGGAACCCTGGAATGTGAATTTTCTGTCCAAATCCCGTGCCAATCACGGCGATGCCAATCGTGTTCTCCGTCATGCGGCTCTCCTTGCAATGCGGTGCTCCTGACCAATCAATATCAGAAAACTCTCACCAGAGCGAGAGTTGAGCGACCTCAATGATGGCAAGCACACCATCACACCGCCAGGCAACGCCTCCACTCTCACCCACATTTACACCACCTACCCTCAAACTCTGCTACCCAACCGCAATGACACCCTTACACCCTGTCGCTCCCTTGCTCCCAACTCCTATTGAGTGCGATCGCTATCAATCCGGTCAGTCATATGAATGAGGGATCCGATTGAGCGGACCTATTCTAGTTTCCATCGCTTTTTTGAGCAGGATTTTTATTCCAAAAATTGGGGTAAAGGCGAAGAAATTGAGTTGATTAAGGTATGGGAATAATGAGTTTCAATTATGTTGCTGGGTGTCGCTAGTGCTCGACCCAACCTACGGCGATCGGCGATCTCGCTAGAGGACTTGTGGTTCCGGAATACAAATAGGCTGAGGCTGTTCAGAAGGGGTGCGGACTATAAGGTTCTCATCAACACAAAGATCAGTCAAATTACTTAATCCACTAAGAGGTGATATGTCTACAATCTGGTTTTCTTCGAGATTGAGTGCCTGTAAATTAGTCAGATTAGCTAAGAGCTGATTTCTAAAGTAGACCTTAAGCTGCTTTACGGCGCAGCATGAGTCG
>CAZFWL010000209.1:0-5811 GCA_964522775.1 uncultured Halomicronema sp. | reverse complement strand
CTCCAACTCCAATTCCTAAACTGGTCTGTGCAGTTGTAAGCCTGGGAGCGCGATCGCATTTGACGCCATTATCAACAATCCAAAATACCCTTGCACTCTCACCGGACATCGTGTAGTTTTAATTGCACGGGGAATGATTCTAGGTGGGGAAGAGAGAAGTTGCCGCTTCTCAAATCCCCTAATCATCCCGCTTAGTGCGAGTAAGTCGGGATGACTGGAATCTATTGTATTCCCGTTATCTTGCCCTTACGTCTCAATCAGGGATCTGGAGAGTTCCCCGTTTTCCTTCCATCCGAAAACGGAGACACCCGTATGTTTCAATCATCTGCCGGAGCCATGCAAGCCGCTCCTCAGTTCAACTTGCCGACGTTTAATCAAGAGGCTGTGCGCCATATTTTGCTCGGCGATTATGGCGCGATTATCGACAGCATCAACCGCATGGCCGTTTTGGGATACTGCGAAAGGCTGGCCTGGAGCGAACCACTGCCGACTGGGCGTCATGGTGAGTACATCAGCGTCATGACTCGTAAGCGTACCCTGTCGTAATCAGGTTGTTGCCAGAACCCTGGTTTCTGGATGCAGGCTGCCCAAAAGCGTTTTCGGCTATCCAGAAATCAGGGTTTTCCCTTCCTCAACCGATTTGCGCCACACTAGAACAGGAGCATGAGCGGAGCGATCTCGATGGCATGGCGTGAGGTATCGGGTAACTGGCTGTATGTGCCGCAGCGTCCCCGAGCGATTATTCACTTTTTGGGTGGGGCGTTTGTAGCAGCTGCCCCTAACGTCACCTACAAGCTCTTGCTAGAAGCCCTGGGCCAGCGAGGCTATGTGATTGTGGCTACCCCGTTTATCAATACCTTTGATCACAAAGCGATCGCCCATGAAGTCCTCGTTACCTTTGACCAAGCGCGGCATTACCTCGAAAATCGTGTCACCCTCAAGCGACTCCCCATTTATGGCTTGGGACATAGCATGGGCTGCAAGGTTCATCTATTAATCAATAGCCTGTATGAGGTCGAGCGGGCTGGCAATATGTTCATGGCGTTCAACAACTATTCCGCACGGCGATCGATTCCGCTGCTCGAACAGGTCATGGCTTTTGCCCCGGTTAAAGAGGCGATGCCCAGCATGGAGTTCACTCCCTCACCGGAGGAAACCCTGGACTTAATCGATCGCTACTATCCGGTCGAGCGCAACCTGCTGATCAAGTTTCGCAAAGACGATTTGGATCAAACCCGTCCTTTGCACGAGGTGCTGTATCACCATTTTGCCGACCTGACGACGGTGCAGATTTTGCCCGGCACTCACACTACCCCCATGGCGCAAGATTTGTCCTGGCAACCAGGGCGACAGTTCAGTGCGCTGGACGCGATCGGCCAGTTCGTTAAACAAGAATTCACCCGGGATCTCCGACAGTTGGAAGACACCATTCTCATGTGGCTAGACCCCGTTGCCGCGATGCGATCCCGCCGCGATCGCTAGCAGCCTTACGTTCATCACAAAAGCTGAGTTACAGCCTGCGAAACGGCCCATTGTTTAATCGGAATGAACCGAACAGGCGCTCAGTCAAATTTTGCTAACCAATGAGTTGTAATGCCTCCGCAGGCGATCTAGCACCAGAAAGTATGGGGGGGGGTGATATCGCGGTTTTCTATAGTGCTCCGCCTAAAATCACTTTATTTGTTGAATATTTAAGGATGACTGCGGAGTTGCTGAGATAATTGGACAACTGCCTGAGTAAATTTACGGTCTTTACGAGGAGTTGTGGTCATGTCTCAGTCGATGAGCGATCGCTGGACCGTCTATCTATTAAAACTTTTGCAGCGATCACCGCTGGCATTGGTCGGCTGGTGCCTAGTGGCCCTTCCCAGTCAGGCAGTTACCTTGGCCACGAACTCGTCGGTAGGATCGTCCTCTTCAACTACACCAGCGATCTCGATAGCTTCTACTTTTCCACTATCTTCAGCAGCGGCGTTATCAGAGAGTCGCATATCGTCGGAATTGGGCCAGCTGTCTCAAGCCCCGAGAGTCCTGGCGCAGGCGATCGCTCCAGCTGCTGACGGCACGGGTACTGTAGTCACTCAGACGGGCAATAGCTTTGAAATCACCGGGGGTACCCAAGCCGGGGCGAACCTGTTCCATAGTTTTCAACAATTCGGGCTGAGTGCTGATCAAGCTGCGACGATTCTCTCCAGTCCTGATATCGCCAATATTTTGGGGCGGGTCGTGGGTGGTGAGGCCTCATTTATTAATGGGTCGCTGCAAGTGACTGGTGGCAATTCGAATCTGTTTTTGATCAACCCCGCTGGTATTATCTTTGGTCCTGATGCATCAGCAGTGTTGCCAGCCGCGTTTACCGTCACGACTGCTGATGCGGTGTCGATTGGCGACTACTGGTTTGAGGCGATCGGAACGCCCAACTACGCCAACCTGATTGGTGCACCTACCGGCTTTGCGTTTACGACTGATAACCCCGGCATGGTGATCAATGCCGGGAGTTTGACCGCGGCACCCGAGTCAGTCGTAACCTTACTGGGAGGTTTCGTGCTGAATACCGGCAGCATTGAAACGCCAGGCGGCACCATTAATATCGCCACAGTGCCAGGGGAAAACCTCGTCCGCATTACGCCGGAAGGCAGCTTGCTCAGCTTAGAGTTGCCGATAAATGCGCCAGACGAGAACACCGACTTTGATGTCCTGACAGTGAACGATCTCCCCACGCTACTGGCGGGAGAGGTCGCAACCGAAGAATTGGGCGTGGTGATCGAAGGCGATACCGTGCGACTGGTGGCTAATGACACCGAGATTCCGAATGATGCGGGCACTACCATCGTCGCGGGTTCGCTCGATACGTCTGAGACTTCGCTAGAGGGGATGGGAGGAGAGATTGATGTGTTGGGTGATCAGGTTGCGCTCATCGATGCTGACCTTGATGCATCTGGAGCATCTGGAGGCGGCACGATCCTGATTGGGGGTGATTATCAGGGGCAGGGCGAGGTGCCCAATGCTGATTTTACCTACGTTGATAGCACTGCGACGATCAAGGCCGATGCCTTGGCAGCTGGCGACGGTGGCACTGTGATTGTGTGGGCCGATGACACCACACAGTTCTTCGGCGATATTTCGGCGAGAGGCGGCAGTGAGTCTGGCGATGGTGGCTTGGTTGAGGTGTCAGGGCAACAAAATCTAGGTTTCAATGGCACCGTCGATGTTGTTGGTGAACAAGGCAATGATGGGCAAGTGTTACTCGACCCCACCAACATCTTGATTGCAAATGAAGCGAGTACTGATGGTGTAGAAGGCGCACTGCCAACGATCGAGGAAGATGGTGGCATTTTTGATGGCAATGACATTGTTATTAATGCCACGGCCTTAACTGGATTAGCTGGGGATATTCTTTTAGAGGCTACAAATGATATTGAAGTCGCCGATGGAATCTCCTTGAACTTTGACCTGGCGACTGACTCAATTACATTTATCGCCGATAGCGATGGAGTCGATGGAGGCGACTTCAGAATGGATGTGACGCAATCTATCAATACGAATGGTGCCAATCTCAAGATATCGGGAAATCAGATTTCAGTCGGTGAGATCACGACGTTTAGTAATCCTTTAGCTGTCAATGAAGTTAAAGATGCTGCTTCAGGGAATTTAGAGATCCGATCAGAGCTGGATACTGTAATTGGCGACATCAACACATATGTGACTGCGAAAGTTGACAACTTACTTTTTGATTTCCTGATAGGGGTCGCAGACCCCGATCCGATCGATATAAATCAGCTAGATTTTGGAACGGTTGAAGTAGATTCAATATCAGGCTCAATCCTCTCTTCCAATCAGTCAGAGCCGTCATCGATAATTGCTTTTGGTGATATCACACTATCTGCTGCTAATGACGTCATAGTTGGAAATCTAGACTCTGTTGCAAACGACATAGTTAATTTCTCTTCGTCGTTTACAGGTGGTCAGTTGCCGACATCCATCAGCGTTTCTACAAATGTAGGTGATGTGCAAGTCGGTTACGTAAGAGCTGGTGCATCAGGCATATCCATCGAGGCTGGACGTTCTTTTCGGTCACTCAGCTTTTTGGAGTTTGATGGAGGTTCGGCAGTCAACTACGAAGGTCTAATTCAATTTCTAGAAAGTTTTGGATATGAGAGGGAGGCACTCCTAGAAGGCGAGCATACCCTGCTTGATGCTTATTTCCCAATTAGTTTGATTGCGATTCCAAGGGAAAGTATCGAAGGGGAGTTTAATGCTCCCATCACTATCAAATATGGAAGTCAAGACATAGAGATAATCAACCGTGAATTTGAGGTCGATTTTGCAACTAAAAGCAGGATCTTAGTGCTCGGCGATAGTACTCAAGTGTTTACTTCTGGTCCTACATATATTGAAGAAATTACCTATCTCTTTGAAGATGCTGACTTCAATTCCGTTCCATTTGATAAAAACACCGCTGATTTTGAGCCTGATGAGTTTTCTTTGTTTACTTCCCCTAATCTGACTGTTGAAAACAGTCAGCCTGTCAATATTCCCGAAGGAGCCAGTGGAACCGTTGCCGGTATTACTGTCGGTCCCTTATTGAATACAACTTTGTACGGTGCGACCCAGAGTACGTTATTCACGCCCTCTGTAGAACCAACTCCTGTGGCGGAGGTGACTGCACCGATGCCTTCAGTCGAGCTGCGACCAACGGCTATGCCGATCGCCGAGGTTACTTCAGTTTCTAACGCTTCCTTAGAGACGCAGAGTTTAGAGGTGATTGTGGCAGAAGATATCTGTGACCAGAAATTGTCTGACCAGGACTCCCCATTGATACTCGATCTCGAAGACCTTTCTTCTGTAGATGAACTGCCTGATCAGGCTGAGACGAATTCACTGTGTGGGCCACAAAGCGATCTCCGCAGGGATGAATAAGGCTGTAGCCAGTCAGACTACGGACAGCAACTTCTGGATGGTGGATTATCCATGCCTAGTCAACGGTTTTTCGACGTTCACACACTCTCTGATGTCAGCAGTGCCAGACTTTGATACTTAATTTTCTCAGTCAACTTGAAAGAGGACGAAACCTTGCTAAAGCATCTAGGAGGGCTTGCTAAGAAACAAAGACGAATCAAGATCATCGGCCTGTTACTGGGGATGTGGTTAGCGATTAGCGCCTCATCAATACCGGAGTTGGTTTGGGCGCAGACTACATTTGAGCAAGGGTTGGCGGCATATCAGGCGGGGCAGTATCCAGCAGCGATCGCCCATTGGCAAAAGGCGATCGAAACTGCTGATGGTATCGAACAGGAAGCCCCGATTTGGGGAAATCTGGCGATTGCCTATTACGAAACGGGGCAATACCAACAAGCGATCACGGCGAATCAAACCGCGATCTCCCAATTCTCTGAACTGAATCAACCTGCAGCGGTCGGTCAAGTGCAAAGCAACCTCGGCAACGTCTACGAGGCATTGGGGACTTATGACCGCGCGGTGGAAATGTATGAATCAGCTTTAGCAATTGCTCGCCAGTCCGGTAATCGTATGGCAGAGGGCGTCAGTCTGGGCAATTTGGGCTATCTCTACTTTTTGCGGGGGGAGAGATCGCAAGCACTAACGGCTTATGCAGATAGTCTGGCGATTGCGGAGGAAACGGGCGATCGCGAAGGCGCTGGGCATCGCTATCTCAACTTGGGGATTGCCCACCATGCCGTCGATGACTTGCGGCTAGCGCAGGAGGCGTATCAGCAAGTGCTCACCATGGCCGCAGACATCGGCCATTTGACGCTACAGGCTCGGGCTTTGAGCAGCCTCGGCATGATTGCC
>CAZFWL010000208.1:0-5818 GCA_964522775.1 uncultured Halomicronema sp. | reverse complement strand
TTGCCCATAAAACTCACGCATCAGTGCCAGCGTCCCAACATCACTCACCGACCACAAACTTGCGAGTGCCGATCTCACACCAGTTTGATACGCTAGCCCGGCAAATCCTAACTCTGCTTGCTGATTACCTAATGCGGTTTGGCACGCACTCAGCACTAGCAGTTCGACGGGTAAGGTCTGCCAATCCAGGTCGCGCAACTCCAGCAGATTTAGCTGTTCATCTTGCCAAAGCTGGATGAATGATTGATCTGGGTTTCCGGCCTGAAACTCGGCATGGGTTGCCAAATGCACAATTTCATATTGGGCCTGCGCCAATTCATTCTGAAGCGCCTGTTTCGTAAAGTCGGCGTTGAGATGGATTGACCCAGGCCATAGCTCATCGGCCACGGTCGATAGCTCGACGGAGACAGCCGGCAAATCGGCTAGCGTATCGAACTCGCTCGCTCCCATCGCCAACACATCCACCTGCCGCAGTGCCCGAAATTGGGGATCGGTCAGCGTTAGAGCGGGAATCAGCCCGAGGTCATACTTTTCTACCAAAAATTGCTGCCCATCATGGAGTGCTGCTAAGGGCAGCGATCGCACCCGCTCCCCGACGCAAAAGACCAACGTGTCGATACGCTGCT
This sequence comes from uncultured Halomicronema sp., assembly GCA_964522775.1. Taxonomy (GTDB): domain Bacteria; phylum Cyanobacteriota; class Cyanobacteriia; order Phormidesmidales; family Phormidesmidaceae; genus Halomicronema. The sequence continues at coordinate 5,192 of CAZFWL010000208.1, read as the reverse complement.
CAGTTAAATCTGCTTCTATTGGGTCAATCAGCCATTGATAAAGCTGTTGTGCCGGAGCCAAGTACCGATCAGAATTGGGCCGCACGATTTGTTGCTGTAACGCATTCACTTCAGCCTCAAAGCGAGATCTCGGGACTGCCGGAAGCCAGTATTGCACCGCTTCCCTCTCGGGACTGGCTAGCAACAGTTCCAAGCCATCGGTCTCTGGCACGATGTAAATCAGTCCCAACCGATGCCCGGTCTGGGTACTAAGCTGGGCCAAAGTCGCCGAGACCGTCGCGCCATCCAGCGGTTGCAATCCCGATGGACTACGGAGAAAACTTGTGTAGTCGGCTTCCCAGGTCTGCTCAATTTCTCGAATGCGAGCTTCGACGCCAATCCCGCGTGTGGTCACAGGCAGGTCAACTCGTTCAGCGGGCTCATAGCGGCCATAGTCCGCTGGTGCCGACAGACCAAGAGCAATCACGATTGCTGCTGTGCTGCTGACCAACAACAGCCAACGCCAACAACCGCGCCAATACAAATGGAGCGTGAGGAAGAATTTGAGGGGCAACATCAGGGTTACAGCGATTGGGTCAATGCGTCTAAACACCCTTCGCCACTAGCTTAGCCTTTTCAGGATTTTGCTTACCCCCGATTCAGGCCGTTGCGATCGCTACCTTCAATTCTTGCAAAAAGTTACCCAGCAGTACCTTACCCGCATCCGTCAGCACACTTTCTGGATGAAACTGCACCCCCTGAATGTGGGGATACTCTCGATGGCGCACGCCCATAATGGCCCCGTCCTCCACCCAGGCCGTAATTTCTAGGACATCGGGACAGGTCTCTTTTTCAACTACCAGGCTGTGATATCGAGTGGCGGTAAACGGATTGTCTAACCCCGCAAACACTCCCTGACTTGTGTGGTGAATCGGCGATGTCTTACCGTGCATGAGTTCGGCTGCTGCCGTGACAGTGCCGCCAAATACTTGGCCGATGCTTTGGTGTCCCAGGCAAACGCCCAAAATTGGAATGCTTGTCCCCAATTGACGAATCAGCTCTAAGGAAATGCCGGCATCGTCGGGCCGCCCCGGCCCCGGCGAAATCACGATGCCATCTGGCGCTAAGGCTGCCAATTCCTCCACTGAAATTTCGTCGTTGCGATAGACCCGGAAATCCTGCACGACAGCGAATGACTGGCCCAGCTCACCCAAATATTGCACCAGGTTGTAAGTAAAGCTGTCGTAGTTATCAATGACCACAATCATGGCGTCAGCATTCTCCGAATTTCGAGGACGAGTAGATGGGGGTGAGGCCTTTAGCGGATGACGTTGAAGCGAGGCCGTGAATCAGAGCAGACCGGCAACGACGGTGCCACTCTACAGGTAGGGGTACAATACTTGCCACAATGGCGGGAACAGCAGGCAAGCCCCAACGCATACTGCCGTTATCGCCGCAATAAACACTGCCCCGGCGGCACAATCTTTAGCAATCTTAGCGAGTTCGTGAAAATTCTGTTCGACCGTGAGGTCAACCACCGCTTCCAAAGCAGTGTTAATTAGCTCTAGCGCCATGACCGCGCCGCAGGTCAAGCTCAGCACGGCAATATCGATTCTCGGTAATGCCAGCACGACGCCTAACGTAATTACGACGCTGGTGACCAAGGCGTGGATGCGGAAATTACGCTGAGTTCTCAAGGCATAGTAGATGCCTTGCCAAGCATAGAGAAAACTCGCGGCTAGGTTGTGAGCGACCTGAAACGCGGGGGGACGCACCGACTTAGTCGCGGATTTAGCCGGTTCTGCTGCCAGCTTAGATTCAGACATGGAAGAAGGAGAAGTCGGCATACAAGCGCAAGTTATCGCGTCTAAGGTTCATTGCAGGATTCGGCGATCGCCGCTAATTCTTGCGGAGAAGATATCCTTTCACCACCTTGCAGCAATAGCATAGTGCAGAGTGGCAAGTCCCCGTTGTTTAATGTGCTGATTTTCAGGGTGCCACGCTGCTCCACTAGGACCTCACCGTGCAAGATTCCGTCTCGCGCTCCACGGCCTCATCTAGTTTCAGCCACATAAGCCGACTCCGGTAGCGATAGTCCAATACTAGCGAGTAGCGATCGCTGTATTGCCCACATCGCTTGCAATTGCGCTTCATCGGGATGATCCCACCCCAGCAAATGCAGTAGCCCATGAGCCACCAGCCAAGCCAGTTCCTCTTTTAAAGAATGACCATGGGCATCACACTGCCTTTGCGCGGTCTCTACCGAAATGATCAAATCGCCCAGGTTAAAAGGCACCATTGCTAGCAGTTCAGGTGGCGGTAGCGACCCATCAATGCTGGCAAACGATAAGACATCCGTCGGCTGATCTTGCTGTCGATAATCGCGATTGAGGTCGGCAATAGCTGCATCAGTAGTGAATTGCAAACTCAATTCGTAAGCATTGATCGGCGATAGGGTGGGAGCGAGTTGATGCAACCACACTTGTAACCAAGCTTGCCAAGTTGCTGGTGGAACGATCTCTGCCGTCTGAGCGATCGCCTCACCAAACACTTCGACCTCCACTATTAGCTCACGGCTCGCCATCGTGGCTAGCGGGTAAGGTACGAGAGCCCAACCAATAGCCCTAACAGCGCTACCACCGTCAGGCTGAAATGGAATAGCGATTTTCCTCCTTTACGTACCATATTGCGCATCGCCAGCTTGACATAGCTAGGTTTGGGCTCTTCAGGCGTTGTGGCGGAGGTGTCTGTCGGATTCGGCAGTGGAGTTTCTGTCACTGAGTTGTCAGCCATATCAGTTTAAGGTCGATGAAATTTGCGAGTTGACATCAAAATATAGTGAAGAAGGCGCGATCGCTCCCTTCACAATAGCAAGCCTGCTACTGCCCGAAACGCTTCTTCCTGAGACTGCCTGAATTAAAGGCCGGCCAAGCAAGTCATGGATTGGCGTTGGCATCAGCGCAAGCCCACATCTGCAATGCTATCCATTTAGGGACAGTTGGGGAGAGGGCGGCGTATTCAATTCCTGGTCGACGATAGGCCAGTATTGCTGCGCAAATGCGACAAAATCGTAGTCACACTGTTGCATTACTTGCTCAATGCGTCGATAGCGATGACAAAACCAGGCCGTCAGTCGTTGCCAGGCTGGGGACAGGTCTTCTGCCTGCAGCAGGGTCAAATGTTGCTGCTGCAACCGAGGCAAATAGTCCTCCATCCAAAACCGCATGAGGGACCGGTAGCCTTCATGCTGCAAGCAACTCAAATCTAAGATGGCGGACCGAGAGAGGCCAAACTGCGTCAGCACATCAGTGGGAAAATAGCACACCCCTTGCTGCGTATCCTCATAGAGGTCGCGCAAGTTGTTATAAAACTGATCAATCCAGCCAAACTGGCGGGCGATCGCCCGTTGATGGACCTGTAAATCAGGCAATAGCTGAAAGCAACTGCCAGCTAGCCGATCCAGCATCACCTCATAATCATGCAGATTGTCAATGATGAGTTGCGCTTGGTGATAATCGGCGATCGCATCGAGATATTCCTCCCAAGCGGCAATTTCAGCCTGATGCAAGGTGGGATCAGGCTGAAACCAGTCAGCCGCTAGCTGTTGCAAGACTTGCCACTGTTGTAGGTCTTCAGATAAATAGCCCTGTTGACACAACTTTTGCCACGCTAAGCGAAACGCTACGAACTGCTGCCCGCCTGGCTGCACAATGAAATCTTGTTCCGCCAAGCGATCGACCCAACGAATGCAGTGGAATCGCCGCTGCCAAGATAGCTGAGTAGCTGTGGGCAAGCTTTGCAACCAAAACCCATTATCGGCGTCCTTCAATGCGTCATCGGCAATGGCATTGCCGACGGATGAAGCAATTGCTTTAGAAATATTCATTATTCTGATGAAGCACCCTGAACATGCCGTTAGAGAGCGATCGAAACCGCTATTTCCCCCATGCAGAAACGCTTTCCATGCATGTAAGAAAGTCACCGACTGATGATTTTTGAGCGGTTTCACACGCTAAGGCTGTGGGCGATAGTATAACCCTTTGCCCCTGCGGTAATTGCTGCCTAACGCGACGATAGTGCCATCAGAAAGTAACTGCTCCATCCGCGAATTCGCGTAGGCGTAACCAAAACCGATAGGATAATTCTCAGTCCCTACTATGGGATCATCAGTGTTTCCTTCCGTCGGCACGGTTTTTCAGAAATATGTCCCTGTTTGATTGGTTTGCAAATCGTCGTAAAGATGGCCCCATCAGCCAAGAACGCCAAGAGCGTGAGATTGCCGATGGCCTATGGTCAAAGTGTGAAGCTTGCGGCGTCATGACTTACACCAAAGACCTCAAGGCGAATCAGTTTGTCTGTGTAGAGTGTGGCCATCATCATCGAGTCTTTAGCGACGATCGCATTCAACAACTGATTGACCAAGACACTTGGCAACCGTTGAATGCTCAGGTACAACCTCAAGATCCCCTCAAATTTCGTGATCGCAAGGCTTACAGCGATCGCCTTCGCGACATGCAATCTCGTACCGGTTTGACTGATTCTGTGCAAACGGGCACGGGGCAACTCGACGGCTTACCCATCGGCCTGGGGGTTATGGACTTTCGCTTTATGGGCGGCAGCATGGGGTCGGTGGTCGGAGAAAAACTGACTCGACTAATTGAGCACAGCACTGATGCTGGCTTGCCCGTCATCGTCGTGTGTGCATCCGGCGGTGCTCGCATGCAGGAAGGCATGTTGAGCCTGATGCAAATGGCGAAGATTTCTGGCGCTCTGGAACGGCATCGTGAAGCCGGTTTGCTCTACATTCCTGTGTTATCCCACCCCACTACTGGCGGTGTCACTGCCAGTTTTGCCATGTTGGGTGACATCATCGTTGCCGAACCTCAAGCCCTGATTGCCTTTGCGGGGCGGCGCGTGATTGAGCAAACCGTGAGAGAAAAACTGCCTGACGACTTTCAATCGGCAGAATATTTATTGAAGCATGGCTTTGTTGATGTGATTGTGCCCCGGACGGAACTGAACAGTACTCTGGCTAAGCTCATTCGTTTGCACCAACCTGTGCCCTCATCGCCTTTGAAATCGCTGCCCACTGTTTCTAACCACCATGTGGCGATTACTTAGCCACGAGGCGGCTTCCTAAGTTGCTGCAATGTATGAAACGCTTTGGGAATCAGCCCGTTCGGTGGCATGATAAGGAATATGAGAAGGACTTA
>CAZFWL010000207.1:0-5822 GCA_964522775.1 uncultured Halomicronema sp. | reverse complement strand
AATCATTCCCTATGCCGAAGATGAATTGGCGCTGATCATGCCGTTTTATCACCCATTGGCCAATGCTGAAATCATTCGCCGAGAAGATTTGTATCAGCTCAAATTTATTGCCCTTGATTCTCAATCCACCATCCGCAAAGTGATTGATCAGGTGCTGACCCGCTGTGGCATTGAAACGGGCAATCTCCACATCGAGATGGAACTTAACTCCATCGAGGCGATCAAAAATGCGGTGCAGTCAGGGCTTGGCGTGGCTTTTGTTTCGATTTCAGCGATCGAAAAAGAATTGCAGATGGGCATGTTGCATCGCAGCCGCATTGAAACTGTGGTCGTAAACCGTACCCTTTCGGTGATTGTGAATCCTAACCGTTATCGGTCGAAAGCGGCGGAAGCCTTTACAGAAGAGATTTTGCCGCAGTTTACCAATCGGGCTATTGAGCTATCCACAGGGGCTGCGGAGCAGAACGGTCAAGGCAACTCGGTGGCAACTTTACCTGAAATCAATGGGAAAGCTTCGGTTGAGTAGCGACTCGGCTTGTAATGTTATGGGGAAAGAATAGCTCTATCTAGCTGATTGCTAGCCTCACCTTAGCGCCTATGGAGATCGTCTGTACTCGACCGACTTGTCCCCGTCCTGCCAACCATTTTGCCGATCTGGAAAATCAGGCCACGTTGACCACAGTGCAACAGAAATTTTGCACCGCTTGTGGCATGCCGCTAATCCTCAGTGGTCGTTATTTGCCTGAAAAGCTGTTGGGACAAGGCGGCTTTGGGGCGGCTTATCTGGCCCGCGATCGCTACACGCCCAATTTGCGCCCTTGTGTGGTCAAGCTGTTTCAACCGTCTGGTGATCTCAATCTCGACCAGTTGGAGCTAGCGCAGAGCTTGTTTCAGCGCGAAGCAGCGGTGCTCGAAGAAATTGGCCGCAAACATCCGCAAATTCCCGATCTGTATGCTTTCTTTCCGCTGATTGTGCCCAGCCTCAAGCCAGGCAAGCAGGAAGAGTACTTCTATCTGGTGCAAGAGTTTATCGATGGCGAAGACTTAGAACAGGCGCTGGCGCGCAGTGGCCCCCTGAGTGCTTCCGACATGATCGAAGTCTTGGTTTCGATGCTCAAAGTCTTGGATTTTGTCCATGACAACGGCACAATTCACCGCGACATCAAGCCCTCCAACATCATGCGTCATCGTGATGGTCGCCTCTACCTGCTCGATTTTGGGGCGGTGAAGCAGGTCACGGCAGCGCAGGGAAAACCAAGCGGCAAATCTACAGGGATCTATTCCATCGGGTTCGCGCCACCAGAGCAGATGGCGGGGGGAGCTGTGTACCCTTCGACCGATTTGTATGCCTTGGCTGTCACCTGTATCACCCTGCTAACGGGCAAAGAGGCCGGGGAACTGTACGATTCATACAACAATTCGTGGGCCTGGCGAGCCCATGCTCAGATCAACCCGGCGATCGCGGACGTGCTTGATCGCATGCTGTTGCCCGTGCCCAATCAGCGCTACGAGTCGGCTAAAGCGGTACTCGCAGCCTTGCGCCAAGCGGCCTCTTCTGGTTCGGGGCCTGCTGCTGCCCCGCCGCCAACGACAGCTAGCCAAGCCGCCGTGAGTGCGCCGGCTACGGCCATGCAATCGCCGACTCCTGCTCCGGCATCGCCGGCACCCCAAACCGCGCCACCACCAGCTCCGCCGGGTCTGGCGATGCCGCCAAAGGGGCCTAAACCTGTCAAAGCTTCATCCGCTTCTCCTGCAGCCCCCCCGGCGATGTCGTTAGTGGAATTTTTAGGCGGGGCAGCATTTACTGGAGTGGAAGGGGGATTATTGGCGATCGCAATCGCCAGTTTGCTCGGCACCACGTTGCTGGGCAGTGGAGCTTGGCTGCTACTGGTCGCTGTGTTGCTTTTGCTGCAAGTGCGTCGAGTGATCGAGCGATTTGACTTGGTGATTATTGCGGCGGTGACTCTGGGCGTAGTGCTCCTGTTCCCCCCGTTACAGGCAATTTTGACTGCCACTGCGACTCCCCGCATCACCGTGATTGTGTTAGCCGTCATGGCGGGACTCGCCGCGATCGCGATCGGCACCCTCTTTCGGCTCATTTATCGGCTGCTATCTACCTTCATGTAACAATCCCCACCCACCCACGGGCTCCTGGATTACGCTCGTTAAGTACGCTTCCATCGATCTCCTTCGTCACTGACAGTATGAGCAGCAAGAATGAAACCCCGGTTCTGATCGCCTCTTTATTGGTCACCGTCGCGCTCCTGGGCGGTGGCTACTGGTGGTTCACGCGGGATGGCGGCTTAAACTTGCCGGGCTTAGGAGGCAGCAATCCATCGACGGCGACCGCTCCGAGTGCCGATGCTCCAGCCAGCACCGGGGGACAATTTAACGAGGTGCAAAATGTCCCAGCGGGCTTATTTAACTATGGCGGCAGCACCACTTGGGCTCCTGTCCGAGGGGCCATCGACCCGATAATGCAGCAGGCATTTCCGACATACCAACTGCGGTACACCGACCCCATTGGCACGACTGCTAGCTCAGGTTCTGGCATCGATATGCTGCTCAAAAAGCAGTTGTCGTTTTCACAGTCGTCGCGATCGCTGAATCCCGAAGAGCAACAAGCCGCCCAGCAGCAGGGCTTTAGCCTCAAAGAAATTCCCGTCGCGTTAGAAGGGTTGGCGATCGCCGTCAATACCAACCTCCCCGTTGACGGCCTTACTCTTACCCAACTGCGCGATATTTACTTAGGCAATCTGACTAACTGGAACCAGGTTGGCGGGCCGGATTTGCCGATTGTGCCTATTTCCCGCTCCAGTGACGGTGGCACCGTCGAATTTTTTATCGGGACGGTGTTAGGGGGCACGCCGCTGCCCGGTAGCACCACCATCGCCAACACCACAACCGAAGCGCTGCGTTTAGTGGATAGCACCCCCGGCGCGATTTATTACGCCTCGGCACCAGAGGTCGTGGGCCAGTGTACGGTGAAACCAATTGGGCTCGGTCGGCAGTCCGGCCAATTCGTGCAGCCCTACGCGCAACCGTATGTCCCACCGGAAAACTGTCCTGCCCAGCGTAACCAAATCAACAGCGCGGCCCTACGCAGTGGCGAATACCCTCTCACCCGGAGACTCTTCGTCATCATTCGTGAGGACGGTACGCAAGATCAGCAAGCGGGTGAAGCCTACGCCAACTTACTGCTGACCCAGCAGGGACAACAGCTTTTAAGCGAAGCCGGATTTGTCGCCATTCGTTAACCGTTTTCAGGTCAACCGCCCCACATCATAGCGGGCCGTTAATCAGGGCATTGAGCCCATAAACCTCACGGCTTCCCACAAAGGGCACCAGCGTCACTTCGCGCTCATCTCCTGGTTCAAATCGCACCGCTGTCCCTGCCGGAATGTCGAGGCGTGTTCCCCGGGCCTGCTCACGGTCAAATTGGAGGGCTGTATTGACTTCAAAAAAATGAAAGTGCGACCCCACTTGAATTGGGCGATCGCCAGTATTGGCCACTGCTAGCGTGATCGTTTCGCGACCGGCGTTGAGTTCAATATCACCGTCAGCAGGCAGCAATTCACCAGGAATCATGGACTATCTCCAATGCGATAAGGTCGAAATCTCGTCGGGGCGATCGCAGTTTATGCATTGCACCAACCCCAACCATGCAGAAATCATGAGATGGGATTGTGAACTGTCACCAACTTCGTTCCATCGGGAAACGTCGCCTCAACCTGCACTTCTTCAATCATGGCCGGAATGCCATCCATTACATCATCAGCCGTAAGTAACGTGGTGCCATAGTGCATCAGGTCAGCCACTGTGCGCCCCTCACGTGCCCCTTCCAAGATTGCCGCTGACAAATACGCGACTGCCTCGGGATAATTGAGCTTCAGCCCTTTTTCCTTGCGGCGCTCGGCCAGCAAAGCTGCAGTAAAAATCAGGAGCTTGTCTTTTTCTTGGGGCGTTAATTGCATAGATTGCTGATTGTGGAGACCGCATCTGACGATACGTTGAAATGACGGTTTAGATTGTGCAAAATTAACCGATTTTCACACTTGATTTAGACTTACATGGCAGTTCCGAGTCAGATGTCTTCAAGAACTGTTACAAATCAATCTTGTCTTATCTCAGTAGGTTGACCGACAGCGGAGAGCGTTGGTTAGGATCGAGCTATCAACTTGATTGGCCTGAAGTATAATCTCGTCATTTCAGGCGTCGATGATATTTTCAGAAACGCCTTAAGATAGAGGCTCTCGAAGTAGTGGTGATACCAGATCGCCATCGGAGCGTTATAGCTTGATACAGTTTAGTTGTTGTGCTCTCGACCTCAGAAGCCAGGGCTAGTTTTCAGCGCTGTGATGTAGTTGCTAATGCCGGACTCCCAAGCCAAACCGTCTTCTAGTGATAGAGAAATCCGACGGTTATCGCTCAACCCCGCAGAGTATGAAAAAGAACAGCAGCTGATGCAAGACACGCATTTGCTGCTGACTAATTTAGCTGAGCGCGAAAAAGCCACGGTCAGAGCAATTTTGGATGGCTTGTATGAAGTGGGATCAATACATTTGATCAATCACAAGGTCAGCATTAAGCCCTTGCGAGGACCCCTCAAAGGCATTGCGACTTTCAGCAAACCCGTGTTCAAACTTTTTGCTTGGCGATGGTTTAAGCGCAACTGCCCGGAACTCATTACTAATTGGCTCTATCGGCAGGTGCGCTTTGATGAAAAGGCTCTTTTAATCGAAGCGGTCAACAATGAACTGGAACCGATCGAAGTGGAATCGTTGAGCGAGTTGCCGCCACAAGTTGTAGAGTCACTATCAGAATCGCAGCAGTCACTTTCACCCATTGTTGAAAAGCAAGCAGCAGAAATCTTGGCCCTTAGAAGCCGAATCACCCTGTTATCTGTAGTCGTAGTCGCTCTAAGCGTGGTCTTCTGTTTCAACATGATTGCCTGAAGGGAGTCACCCGGTTCTCGACAGTCTGTCCCAGCGATTGGAATGCTCTGGTCAATTTAGCAACATCCGGCGCCCTGGAATCTCTCGTCGGTTATCCGAATAAACTGCGACGGCCGTAAAAGGAGCCGTTGCACGGAGATTTGGTTGTCTTATTAGATACATCAAGTCTTCATGATCCCCTGGGTAAAAATTCATGAAGACTTGGTGAATCAGAGACTCAAGAATAGTCAATGGATTGTCAATCGTAGTTTGATGTCAACATCGATCAGGGAAATTATGGATCGCTGATGTAGGCCCTGTGACTGGCATTTATCTGACTGGCTAAGGGCGGCTGCTTTTTTGTGGCTGTGGGCTGGTTGCAGAAAGCTAACAGGCCGAAACGGATCGCTGATTTGGTGAGGGAAGAAGTATGGGATGCGGTTTTCGCTTGGCTGGTCTGAAGCTAATGGCGTCTGTTTTGGCTGGTTTTATTGTCCCTATCAGAGCGGCGGCCCAAGTGCCTCTAACTCGAGCCGATGTAGAGGCGCTGTATAACCGGGTGGAGTATTTGCCCGAATCCGGTGGCCCCAGAGCTGCAAGTCTCACTGATTGGCTAGCTGTAGGAGATGCCATACGAACAGCCGCCGCGGCGCGGGCTGACTTACGATTTAACGATGGTTCCCTAGCCCGGATTGGTGAACAAGCAACGTTTTGGTTTGTACCTAATACCCGCAATTTTAGATTGTCGAATGGGACGGCATTGTTGCTAGTGCCACCAGGGAGAGGGGCGAGTACCATCGAGACGCCCAGTGCTGTCACGGGCATCCAGGGCACGGCAGTGGTGGTGCGCCACATTTCTGAAGTCTCTATAGCGTCCGATGCGTCTCA
>CAZFWL010000206.1:0-5836 GCA_964522775.1 uncultured Halomicronema sp. | reverse complement strand
TTACCAGCCCCGAAAGCGCAGCAACTGTTAACCGATGTCAACATAGAGAGCCGTTTTTCTAAACGGAAAAATCGCCCGCTTTATCGCCGGGGCGATGTCGAGCGCATCGCTCAGGAACGCTCTGGCGAGCAACTGTCCATCCAAATGTGAGAGGCGATCGCTTCCCCCCTAAGGCAACTCGTCTTGAACAGTGGTACCGGCCATCAGTTCATATCGCCATGACTAGCACCGCCGATGATGCTCCATAACAGCCCACGCTCATCGAGTCCGAACCTGTAAATGTCGGTGCAAAAAATCGACTTGATCAGTCACGCATTGCTCCCAAAAAGGCTCTGTGTACACGTCAAAGTGACGGCAAGGGTATTGTTTGACTTCTGATTGGGGAGCCCGAGCCGCAGCCTCATGGGCAAAACGGGCTGGGGTGACCGAATCCTGTTCCGCAATGCAATACAGAATGGGGCAGCGAATTTGCGCCGCCTTGAGCCCCGGACGATACAGCCCCACCGTCAGGCCGAAGCGGGCACATATTTCGTTGCGCCAGGGAGAATCGGACGGCGTGATTTTGGCAAAGCCAGGCAAGGCTTCAGCTTCGGCTAAGAATGCGAGGGTGCCCGGTTCTCCGGCCACGGGCAGATAGTAAGGGGCTTGCCCCAAGGCGGCTCTGGCCAAGTCTTTGAGCCCCGCCCCAGTGAATTGAATGATCTTCCCAGGTCCTAGAGAAACCACCTGGGGCACACCATCACAAAACGGGACTTGGGAAATAACCGCCGCGATCGCGGGGTCACGAGCGGCAATTGCCTGCACATGGCCCCCACTAAAAGAAGAACCAAACAGCGCAATGCGATCGGCATCTACACAGGGTAACTCTCTAGCAGCGGCGATCGCTGCCATCCAATCCTGAAGTTGGCGATGGATACTGAGTAGCTGCCGGGGCTCGCCATCACTATCGCCAAAGTGCCGATAGTCAAATAGCAGCACCGTCATGCCTGCCTGGGTAAACCGCTCTGCATAGGCATCCAGTCGCTGATCGCGCACCGCCGAGAGCCCATGGGCCATCACCACACAGGGCATCGGCTCCTCAAGGGTGGGGCGATATAGCCAGGCGGCACAGGTTGTTCCGTTTGATTGAAAGGTGAAGTCCTTACGCATGGCGACAACGGTATCACAGCATCCAGCCCAATCTCCTAAGTGGCATCATGCTGGTGATAACGAACTGGAATAGGGGTGAGCGCAAGCTACTCCGCTGCCCCCCGACACAACACCAGCCCCGAACATCCATTTCACCCATGGAAAGGAGTCATTTATGTTGGAACTGCGACCCAATTGCGAATGTTGTGACAAAGATCTGCCACCCGACTCAACGGAGGCCGTAATTTGCACCTTCGAATGTACTTTTTGTACGACTTGTGCGACTGAAATCTTGAAAGATATTTGCCCAAACTGCGGGGGCAACCTAGTGACCCGCCCCATTCGCCCAGCCGTGAAGTTAAATCAGTATCCAGCTTCCATCCATCGAGTCTTAAAAGAGAGTGGCTGCCAAGCTTACGCATAGCCCATACAATCGTTAAGCCAACACTAAGGCCACAACTGCAGGGCATACCCACCCTGTGCTAACTGTTCTACAACCAGGAGAGAGCGCATTTTCCCCTCTCTCCTGGTGTGCCATCAACAACGGGGGCAAACCAAGCCCTCAACGTTAGCCTTCGGTCATATTCACTTCCACCACGTTGGTGGCAAAACTTTGATAGGCACCACCAATCTGCTTCGCCATGGTGTCAGGAAAGACATGGAACTCCCCCACCTGGAGGGCATGAATAATGCCATCGGCAACTAATGTCGGGGACTCAGCAATTTCCGTAAGGCCTGCGGCATCGCCCATGTCGGTGGCGATAGGGCCAGGATGCACGCTGAGCACCGTTGTACCTTGTTTACTGAGGAGTTCTCGCAAGGCTTGGGTAATGGCATAGGCTGCTGCCTTGGACGCCGAGTAGGTTGCAAAGTTCGAGAAGGCCTTCATCGAAACGACGGAGTTGAGCTGAGCGAAGACGCCACCCCCATTAGCTTTGAGCACCGGGGCAAACGCCTGAGCCATGCGAATCAAGCCATGGACGTTGATATTCATCTGAAAATCCAGGGTGGCGATCGCCGTTTCATCTAGCGGGCTCGCAGCCTGAAAGGCCCCGGCATTATTGATCACCACCTCAACATCTGCTGCCGTTTGAGCGGCGGCGGCAATGGATTCTGGATCAGCCAAATCGACATAAATCGGCACCACTTGATCGCCGTATTGCTCCACCAACGAGGCCGCACTCTCCAGCCGCCGCACCGCCGCATATACCTTGGCTGCCCCGTGCGCCAGAAAAGCATCAACCAGCACTTTACCAATGCCACGATTGGCACCCGTCACCAAAATGGTCTTGTTTGTGATGTCGTAAGCCATGGGAATACCTCCAAAATTTGATCAGAAAAACATTGAACGATCGGTCTAGGTTGAGCCAAAAAAATTTATCTCTGCTCTAGCAGGGCAATTGCCATCGACATGGCTCCTGCCAAAGTGGCGTCGTCTTCCATGACTCGCCCTAAGAGGGCCACCCCTTGCGTGGTGCAGAGGAGTAGTCGGGCCAGATCCCGAGGATGAGTCTCAGGTCGAAGTTCACCTTGCGCCTGGGCCGCTGTCAGGGTTTTGGCAAACAGGTCTTCAACTTGCTGCAAATACTGCCGCATGATTTTAGCGATCGCTGCGTCATCGGTATTGAAGTCAGCAATGTTGGTACCCAGCATGCAGCCGCAGCTCCCCGGTTGACTATGCATGTGCTGCCAGTCACGCAGCAGTTGCGTCAGATTCCCCAGGGGAGAACCCGCCGCCTGTAGCCGACGGCGCAAGTCCCGCAGGTTGGTGTGGGCATAATGCTCCAGCGCCTTTAGAAACAGCGACTGTTTATTGCCAAAGGTGTCGTAAAGACTTTTTTTGCCAATCCCCATATGCTTTTGCAATTCCGACAGGCTCGTCGCTTCGTAACCATGAGCCCAAAACACCTTCATCGCCTGTTCAAGGGCGACGTCGGGTTCAAATTGCTTGCTAGGACCGCGAGTCATGAACAACCAACTGCGTTTCAACCATGCATAGACACTAACACAACTTAAACCGATTGGTCAAAGTTTATTTTCAAAAACTCGTTCCGAAATAGTGGACACCTTCATTGCCAAGGGGTCGGGTGGCTTGATTTCGGTTAGGTCGAGGACTGCTGCGCCGTCATCATGCCAATGAGGCCATCCACCATGCGATCGCGCTCTAGCGGTAGAACCTCGTCGCCATACAAGATTTTTTGCACCATCAAGTAATGCACGATGGAACCGGCAAAGATGCGGGCAGTGACGGCAGGGTCAGCCAGCTTGAGCTGCGGTTGCGACGATAAATACAGCGTCAACTGCTCCAACATCGGCTTGATAATCTCGACGACAAACTTTTTGGCGATTTCTGGAAAGCGATCGGACTCACCAATGACTAAGCGCATCAACGTCAGCAACGGTTGATTTTGCTCAAAGCCATCCAGCATCGAACTCGCGATTTGTCGCAAGACTGCCTGGGGCTGAGCCTGTAAATCAGTTTGAGATAGCAACGCAAACACAGACTGGCGATTGGCAGAGGTCAACTCCCCCACGAGGGCGAAGAACAAGCCCTCCTTATCCTGAAAGTTGCTGTACAGGGTTGACTTGGAAACTCCCGCAGTCGCCGCAATGCGATCCATACTGGCGGCCGCATACCCCTGAGCCACAAAGACTTGAAATGCCCCCTCAAGAATAGCTTTTGCTTTCTCAGAGCGATTTTGCATTGGCGGCATTGAAGATTGCGGATGCTGCGACATAGAAGCGGTTTCAGAAACTTGAACCCCTCCATTGTCTCCCCTCGCCACAGCATTGAACATTTTAATGTCATCCATACTAAACAGTACAGTTGACAAAACCAAACCGTTTAGTATGATCTAGGTGTCGTTCACCTTATCTGCGTTAGAGCTATGAGTGCTAATGCGTTAAATCACGAAGACTATAAAGGCACGCGATCGCGCCGCTGGTGGGTCATTGCTGGTGTTGTTGCCGTGGGGGTGGCGGGTACCGCTGGATGGCTCTGGCAACAGCGCGAAGCAGCTACCCCCGCACCGGTCGCGTCAAGTGTCGAAATTGATACCGTCACAGCGCTCGGGCGGTTAGAGCCTGCAGGGGAAGTGGTGCAGTTGATGGCCCCTACCTCGGCGCAGGAGAGCCGGATTCAAGAATTACTGGTGCAGGAGGGCGACACCGTCGCCGCGGGGCAAACGATCGCCATTTTGGATAACCGCGACAGTTTAGAGGCCACGTTAGCGAGTGCCCAAGAACAAGTTCGGATTGCCCAGGCAGGGTTGGCCCAGGTCCGAGCGGGAGCGAAATCGGGAGAGTTGCAGGCCCAAGAAGCCGAGATTGCTCGCTTGCAAGCGGATGAGGCCGGGGTGTTGGCGACGCAACAGGCCACCATTGACCGTTTACAAGCAGAAGTCAACAATGCCCAGTTGGAATACAAACGCTACGAGACGCTTTTTCAGCAGGGGGCGATTTCCGCTTCGGAGCGAGATGCGCGGCAGTTGACATTGGATACCAGCCAGCAACAGCTGCAGTCCGCCCAATCAGAACTGGCTCGCCTCCGCAGCACCAGTCAAGAGCAAATTCAGCGGGCCAATGCAACGTTGGATCAGCTCTCAGAAGTGCGTTCAGTCGATGTGGACTTGGCGGAAGCGGAAGTTGCCGCCGCCAGGGCTGCCGTCAAAGAAGCTGAAAGCAATTTGGAAAAAGCCTACGTGAGATCGCCCCAGGCTGGGCAGATCCTCAAAATTCACACGCGCCCAGGAGAAATCGTTGAAAGCGACGGCATTGCCACGCTCGGCCAAACCAGCCAAATGATGGCGATCGCCGAAGTGTACCAAAGCGACATTGCCGATATTCAGCTGGGGCAACCGGCTGCCATCACGTCCTCGGTGATTGGGGGCGAGCTATCTGGCACGGTGGAACGCATTGGTTTGCAAGTTGAACAGCAGCGAGTCGTGGATGAAGATCCGGCGGCTAATCTCGACGCCAAAGTCATTGAAGTCCATATCCGGTTGGATGAAGCCGCCAGCGAGCAGGTCGCTAGCCTCACTAACTTACAGGTGACCGCTCGCATCCACACTGATTAGGAGAAGTCAGAATCATGCGTCGTTTTCTCAAAGCGCTGCAGCAGCGGACCCCGCTGGGGCTCAAGCAGCTGAAACATGATCCGATGCGGTTGCTAACAGCGATCGCGGGCATTACCTTTGCTGACCTGCTGATTTTTATGCAGTTGGGGTTTGCCGATGCCCTTTACACCAGCAACACGCAATATCCCCAAGCCTTGCAAACAGACTTAGTGCTGATCAGCAGCGATGCCAAAAACTTTGGTCAGTTAAGCACCTTTACCCGGCGGCGGCTGTACCAAGCGTTAGACGTGCCGGGGGTCGAATCGGCCGATATTCTCTATCTCGGATCAGCACAATGGCGTAATCCGCAAACCAATGAAGAAACCTCGATGTTGATCATCGGGCAAAATCCTGAACGTCCCGCGTTGAATTTACCGGTGGTAAATGCTCAACTTGATACGATTCGCCTGCCGGATATCGTGTTGTTCGACCAGGGCTCACGGGGCGACTATCAAGACATGATTACCCAGGTGCAAGCAGGCGAGCGCGTGACGACCGAGATCGGTCTGAGCACCGTCGAAGTGGGGGGCCTGTTTGAAGTGGGGGCGTCCTTTGCCGATGATGGGGCACTGATTACCAGCGATCAAACGTTT
>CAZFWL010000205.1:0-5837 GCA_964522775.1 uncultured Halomicronema sp. | reverse complement strand
ACTAAGGGCTTTGGTAATGACATATTTGCCACGAACAAGCGTTGAAGCCATATCTAACTCAGATAAATAGCCAGGACAAAATGAATCGAAACGCATCAATTTGACAAGTCAAATTGCGTCGATCAATTTTCGAATCGAGCAGGCAGAACTACGGAGTTCGACCCGTCAAACACGAAACCTAATTCAGCTCTAAAAATGCTTTTCTGGCGTCAACCAGGGAAAAATCAGGCAAAACAATAAGCAAGTTGGCCAGAAAAGTCTTCAGGAATCGTTGCGCTAGTACCCAATGGATACCTTCCTTCAGAGGCTTCAACCACGCCAAGCTAAGCCCGAACTTGTTGGCTAGATAATACGAAGGTGTTTCTTAAAGAGCTGTATACTCAATCACAATTAACCACCAAAATATTTCTTAAAAGCCTTTTCTAAAATCAGACACAATTGCACTAAACATTAGACAGAGTAACCTTTTCAGAAGCGTATAACTTACTAAATTCTGGTTAGCGCACGAATACTTCCCAGATATCTAACGTCAATCGAAAACGTTGATTTTTGACAACTTTATAGAATGGTTATCATTCTCATGAAATTCCTCGCTGCCAGTGCGGCGATCGCACAAGTTCTTGAACATCAAATATCCGTCTCTGAAATCTTAAATGCCACTTTGAACCGAATTAATGCTCGTGAATCTGACGTTAAAGCCTGGACATTTTTAGCGGTGGAAGCTGCCCGTGAACAGGCGGCGAATCAGGAACAGCAGTGCCAAATTAATTCCCGGTCAGAGCTGCTGGCCAAATTTCCGCTTCTGGGTATTCCGGTGGGCATTAAAGATATTTTTGCCACTGTTGATATGCCCACCGCCTGGGGGATGTCGCTTTACCGCGATCGCTACTTACCGACTGAAGCGACTGTTGTGACTCGACTAAAAGCGGCTGGAGCCATCATCTTAGGTAAGACTGTCACGACTGAGCTAGCCACAGCAGCGGCAGGCCCGACCCGCAATCCTCACAATTTGGCCCACAGCCCAGGTGGCAGTTCCAGCGGTTCGGCAGCAGCGGTGGCTGATGGTATGGTCCCGGTGGCGATCGGCTCCCAGACGATGGGGTCAGTTCTCCGTCCGGCGGCCTATTGCGGTGTTTTTGGCTTCAAGCCTAGCCATGGCAGTATTTCCCGCCATGGGGTAATGCCCGTTGCAGCTGAGCTAGACCATATTGGGATGTTTGCCCGCTGCTTGGACGATATTCGGCTGCTGTTCGAGGGGCTGGTTGATCATTCGCCCACCCAACAGGAGTTAGAGGCCTCGTCCCGAGTCACCGATCAGCCTCACTCGCCACGAATCGCCTGGATCCAAACTCCCGATTGGTCCCTGATTGATCCCTCGGCCCAAAACCGCTTGCAACAAACCGTGCAGCTCTTAGACCAATCAAAGGCGACCATCACGCCGGTTGATTTACCCGCCCCGGAACTGGATTACTGGGCCACGGCCCAAACCCTATGTGCCCATGGGCTCTATCAGCACCACGGCGACTTACTAGAGCACCACCCGTCAGCCTGTTCACCCCAACTGCGAGACTGGCTGCGGCGCGGACAAGCAGTTGACCCATCGGCATATGCCACCGCACTCAATACCCAAAAGCAATATCAGACAAAGATAGATGCCCTCTTGAATGGCTTTGATGCGATTTTGACCCCAGTCACGACAGGTCCAGCCCCCCACGGTCTTGAAAATACGGGCTCCCCCCGTTTCTGTAGCTTGACGCTGTGCGGTTTACCCGCGATCGCCCTGCCCATTGGCAAAACCCTCGATGGCTTGCCGCTCGCCTGTCAGTTAGTGGGACGACGTAACGGCGATCGTCAGCTCTTACAAATTGCTGAATTCTGCTGGGAGCACATTGTTGCCTCAACGGGAGGTATCACCATTCCCGGCCCATCAGGATCGAGTTCTGAATGAGTCGCACAGCCTACCAGTCATGCAACTTCTTCGCTTTTTGTAAACTCCGTTGCAGTCCCTCGCGGGAAATATTCAACGAACATGCGACTCCAGAAACCATCGCTGTTCCACTCTCCAAAATAAGGAAACTAGCGCGTTGGAGGTCCGAGCAGTCCTGGTTAGAAGCCCAAGCATACAGATTCGTTGCCTAATCAGGGCATGCCCCCACAGGAGTGCCATCATCATGTCAAGATGATCGGTATAAGATGCTAATTCTGGATTGATTTTCACAAACGGGGATATGGAAGATACCAATCTGCTGTTGACCTATCTAGTCACGCTGCTCGGGTTATTGAGTGTGGCGGCGGTATTGGTCATTCGCCAAGTATTTAAAACGCGGCGCGTCGAGGGGACCCTCAATCGATTACAAAACAAATTGAGTAAAGAGAAAGGGACGGCCCAGGAATATTACGAACTGGGTAGTTTATTGCTCGATAAAAAGCTGTACTCTCAGGCCGTCATTCAACTCAAACAGGCGCTCAAACTTTTAACTGAAGAGGAAGCCGAGCAAGCAGCTCTGATTGGCAACGCTTTAGGCTACGCCTATTTTGCTCAAGAGCAATATGACCTGGCCATTCGTCAGTACAAAGAAGCGTTAGATATTGCTCCAGACTATGTGACCGCCTTGAACAATCTGGGTCACAGCTACGAGCGCAAGCAGCTGACGGCTCAAGCCCTGGAATCCTATGAGTTATCGCTGAAATACAGCCCTGATAACAAGACAGCTAAACGTCGTGCCGAGTCCTTACGCAAACGCTTGGCCCCAGCGGGTCAAGATTAGTTTTTCAGCCAACCGAGAGCGCAATAACAAAACCCCCGCTGCTGTTGCTATCAAGCAGCGGGGGTTTTTGATAAAGCATTAATATTATGGGCAAAATTCGCTTAGCAAGCTGAGTGCGGCAGCACTATCCAAGGGATTCGAGTTCGTCACTGCGTAAATGCGCCTGAAAAGGTCGCTTGGCACCTTCCACGGCAAATTTAACCACTACCGGAAAATTAGCGCTGATGGGACGACCTTGCCAATCTTGTAAGACCTTAGTCACTTCCCCTTCCATTCCCTGCCCATCGAAGGCAGTATTGCGGTGCAGGGGATGATGATAAAAAATGACTGAATCTTTGATTCGCACGCGATCGCCAACCTGCATGGCTAACTTTACCTCCTCTCAATGGCTCCCCGTTGGCTTTTAGAGCAGCAACGGCTTTCCCATCTTTGCACAGGTCGTTACCGAAAATACTTGAGACCTGTTGTGATGCAGCAATTCTCCTCGCAGCCGCTTAGGTGTTAGAGGGGTTACCGAAAGCCAACAGCCATAGTTTTTCCCAATCAGTCCTGTTGTTGCTGCAGCGAAGCAGGATCGCATCAACTGCCCTGCAATCGCTGAACAAGAACTTGCCACAAAAGTACAGGTGAACTAATATAGATACAGAACAGATGTTCGTACAAGCTTGTCATGACTAGTCTTGCAACCACAACAACTGATATTTCTTTTGCCTCGCCAGTTTGGGAAACTGTGCGCTTTCGGCGTGCCAAAGAGAAGAAGGGATGGGCGTTATTAGGAATTCCCCAACAGGTATATCCGTTGGTGGCGCTGCGATTGTTTGAACTGCAAGCCAAGCTCATCAATCGTCACGAGGCCGAAGGGTTTACAAATCTTTTGTTCGAAGCATCGCCCAGTGTTGCAGCAAAATTGGCCTGCGCCTTTCCTGCACCGCCAGGTTGTGATGTGCTGAAAGTTGCTGAGTCAGGCGATCGCATCCTGTCTGGCAAGGCGGCAAAATCGGCTAAAGCGATCGCTCAGCGCCCTGACCCGTCAGATATGCCTGCCGCCGCCTAACCTTTGTACCGATTTCTCCAAGGTTATCGAGCGTCGGTGCTATACCGGAGTTAGCCCTCATTGGAGCATGACCCAACAATGGCTCATCTCAAAGATCGTCGCCCCGAAAATGTCGATGGTGACATTTATGTAGACACCTCTTGCATCGACTGCGATACCTGTCGATGGATGGTGCCAACTGTGTTTAACCGTGAAGCTGGCATGTCATCTGTTTATCATCAACCCGGTACTGACGCAGAACGCTTAGCGGCCTTGCAGGCTATCCTGTCGTGCCCTACCGCCTCCATCGGCACAGTGGAGCCGCCGAAAGATATGAAAGCGGCTCAAACCAGTTTCCCGATTCCTGTCGCTGAGAACGTTTATCACTGCGGCTACCATTCCGAAAAATCCTATGGCGCAGCAAGCTATTTTATTCAGCGGCCTGAAGGCAACATTCTCCTTGATTCCCCCAGATTCGCGCCTCCCTTAGTCAAGCAGTTAGAAGCGTTAGGCGGTGTGCAGTATTTGTACTTAACCCACCGCGATGACGTTGCTGATCATCAACGTTGGCATGAGCATTTTGGGTGCGATCGCCTGCTCCATACTGCTGACATCACTCAAAGTACCGCCAACATCGAACAGCCTTTGCAGGGCACTGACCCCATCGCTTTTGCCCCCGAAATGACCATTATTCCTGTCCCAGGACACACCAAAGGACATACCGTTTTGCTCTATCGCGATCGCTTTTTATTCACCGGCGATCACCTAGCCTGGTCGGTGCGGCTGCATCAGCTCTACGCCTTTCGCAACTATTGCTGGTATTCCTGGCCAGAGTTAGTGCAATCAATGGAAACGCTCGCAGCTTATTCGTTCGAATGGGTATTGCCAGGACATGGTCACCGTTACCATGCAGAACCGACAATCATGCGTACCCAGATGCAAAAATGCCTAGACTGGGTGCGATCGCAGCCATAAGCAGCGGCTCTAGTTCCCCATCGCTAGACGTTGCTTGGGCGTGAGTATTCGTCCAATTGAATCTCAGAACGATGCATGGGTTATCAGTTACGGGAGCGATCGCCCATCACTAGCCAAACTCGTTACAATCAACGGCGTTGAGCACATCATCTCTATGACCACACAGGCAACCATCGGCATCATCGGCGGCAGCGGACTTTACAAAATGGATGCCCTCACCGATATCGAGGAAGTGCAGGTAGAAACGCCCTTTGGCCCACCCTCTGATGCTTTGATTGTCGGTACGTTAGAAGGGACTCGTGTCGCGTTCCTCGCCCGTCACAACCGCAACCACACCCTGATGCCTTCGGAGTTGCCCTTTCGCGCCAACATTTACGCCATGAAGCAGCTCGGCGTGCAGTATCTGATTTCTGCTTCAGCCGTAGGGTCTTTGCGTGAATCAGCGAAGCCATTAGATATGGTGGTGCCTGATCAGTTCATTGACCGCACCAAAAACCGCGTTTCCACCTTTTTTGGTGACGGCATTGTGGCGCATATTGCATTTGGCGACCCCATTTGCCACGCATTAGCAAAAGTCGTTGCGGATGCTGCCACTAGCCTCAATTTGCCGGACGTCACCCTACATCGCGGCGGCACTTATATCTGCATGGAAGGCCCGGCATTTTCTACCAAAGCGGAGTCAAATCTCTACCGCAGTTGGAGCGCATCGATTATTGGAATGACCAATCTACCAGAAGCGAAATTGGCTCGTGAAGCCGAAATGGCCTACGCGACCCTAGCGCTTGTCACTGACTACGACTGCTGGCATCCCGACCATGACAGCGTCACTGTGGAGATGGTCATCGGCAATTTGCAAAAGAATGCAAAAAACGCCCAAGAAGTCATTCGAGCCGCAGTGCGAAGCTTGGCAGCGAATCCGCCCGTGTCTGAAGCGCATGATGCGCTGAAATACGCAGTGATTACACCGCTGGACAAAGCTCCCGCCGCAACTTTAGAAAAGCTCGATCTCTTACTCAAGAAGTATCGCTAACCCAATCTATTTGCTCTGAATAATCGCGACT
>CAZFWL010000204.1:1110-5839 GCA_964522775.1 uncultured Halomicronema sp. | reverse complement strand
CGCTTTGTCGAACTCCTTAGTGAGACTGAGAACCTGCTCATCATCCAAGATTTGGACGGTGTCTGTATGGGATTGGTCAAAGACCCGCTTGATCGGCAAATATCGACAGAATATGTAACGGCAACCCAGGCATTTGACAGTCATTTTTTCGTGCTGACGAATGGCGAACACATGGGTGAGCGGGGGGTTAATGGCATCATTGAGCGAGCTTTTGGCGATGTCGCTAAAGTGCAAAAAGAGGGGCGATACTTACCCGGACTAGCTGCGGGAGGTGTGCAGTGGCAAACTCGCAAGGGGGATCTCTCACACCCTGGCGTCAGTGAAGCTGAGTTGACCTTTTTGCAGCAAGTGCCTGACCGCATTCGCCTGAGTTTGCATGAGTTTGCTCAGACTCATACGCTGCCGTTAGACTCAACCACCATTGAGCGCTGCATTCAATCATCTGCTTTAGAGAATGTGGCCTCGCCGACGGCAAATCTCAACACCTTTCATAGTGCTTTAGGGAATGACCATGTCACCTACCTGGCCTTGCAAAAGAGCATGCAATCCCTCATGGACACTCTGTTGGCAGAGGCGGCAGCACAGGGCTTGGGAGATGCTTTCTTTGTGCATTATGCGCCGAATCATGGCCGTGACGAGCATGGGCAAGAAGTGATTTGGCTCAGTCAGGGCGAAGAATCAGGCACTACGGATTTTCAATTTATGCTGCGAGGAGCGATCAAAGAAGCAGGCGTGTTGGCATTGCTCAATCGCTACTATGCGAAGCGCACTGGTCAGTATCCTCTGGGCGAAGATTTCAGTGTGCGGGTCGCTCCCCATGATCATCAAGCATTGATTCAACTGGTGCGAGACAAGTTTGATCCCGCGATGATGCCGCTGATAGTTGGTGTGGGAGATACCGTCACCAGCAAGGTGATGGAAGAAGCTGGAACATTCGTCGCGAAACGGGGCGGCAGCGATCGCAACTTTTTACACCTCGTACAAGATATTGGGCGATCGCTCGGGGTCGGCAATGTTGTTACCTACGTTGACAGTAGCGGTGGCGAACTGAAAAATCGACGTCCCCTCACGGTTGAACAACGTGACGGACAACCAGTTGTGACGGCAGGTCCTGGAGATCCGGCTGACCAGACCGATCCCCTCACGCTTAACGTTGTCTTTCCTGGGGGATATCAGGAGTATTGTGCTGCCTTTCAAGCGGCTGCAGCGCGACGGCACCAAACTTGAAACGGCAAAACTAAAACGCTAGGACAATCACGGTTTACCCAAACATGCAAAAAGTCGCTGTCGGATCTTGACAGCGACTTTTAATTAAGACCGAAACTGAGACTGAGTGCTGAGGCTTAGCTTTAGTGCTTCAAACGCAGTCCCCAGGCAGTGTCTACTGCGCCAGTAATGCTGCTTCAGACAGTTCAGATATGCTCAGCAAATCAACCGGAATGAAGTCGTCTAGCTCTACCGCATCAAGCAACGCGTTCCAATCATCCGTGTCTTCGGCGTCTAGCTTCAGTGTGGCAGACGCCGCGAGCGCGTCATACCAAAGCCCCGCTTCGGCATAGAGAGCCGGTAGCTCGACATCGGTCGCGCTAGTCGCCGCCTCTAGGGGCTCTACTCGGGCAATTTGCCCTTCCGTGACGACATCAGCACTGGGGTCAGCAGGGTTACAAATCACCGAGATATACCAAACATAAGCCTCGCCCACGGCGAGTGGCTTTTGAATCCCGTTACTGGGCAAGCTGACGCTGGCAATGCCCGCACTGCCGTCGATCTGGAATCGCCCTTCGTAAATCAATTCGTTAGTGCTTTCGTTAAGCAACACGAATTTCAGATGCTCGGCGCTCGTTTCTGGCAAGTAGAAATAAACGGTAGGATAAGCGCTCTCAGTGAGGCCGTAATTACTTTCAGGCATGAGCGCGACCAACTTTTCGTTGGGGGCAATGCAGGTCGTACTGCGGGTCGAGCCTGATTCGCGATTGCCGGGAGCGCTGATATCAGGCAGTTGTAACTGAATAGTGCTTTGCGCGATCGCAGGACTCATGAGTGCCACGGCACTTGCGCCCAAGAGAATACTCGCAGAAATAGACAGAGCCAAATTTGGTATCGGCAAAAAACTTTTCATAAATTTGAATCCACCTAACTTTAAATATGATGACTGTCGATGAGCAGCACTCAGCCTGGCCAAACAGCTGTTGAGGATAACCCTTAAGCCACGCAACTCAATTCATTGCGATGTTGGCTTCCAGGGGGGCCGACAGTGCCAAGGCAGCTGAATGGTTAAGGACTATGACTCGCTAATCTTGGGTAACAGTAAATCTAACTGGAAACACATGTTCATTCTGAACCTAGTAATTCAGTTATAAACGCAGTTGCAGGAAACTACACTCGCAGATTTCCGGATTTCTGACTACTGTTACAGTTCTTGAGCGAATTTTATGATCGCGGCATCCTTGCCGAAAGGAGTGATTTCCCCCGCTAGAATTAGATGACGTTTTATCCTGAATTTTGCTCCCGCTCACCGTACGTCTATGGCTTTTCCGCGCCCTTCTAAAAGTTCCCAGAGATCGCCCCAGCAGCAACGGCTGCTTGCTTGGGTGAGCAAAGTTGGGCAACCACCAGTGCTATCGACACTGGCTGCCGGAGCCTTGGTGCTAGGTCTACGGGCTGTGGGGGCTTTACAAGGTTTAGAACTAGGACTTTACGATCAGATGATGCGGTTGCGGCCAGCGCCTCTGCCAGACGATCGCATCCTAGTGGTTGGCATTACTGAAACCGACATCCAATCTCGACAAGAATGGCCGATACAAGACGACACTATTGCTGAGCTGCTCGCGGTCTTAGTGGCCGCAGAACCTCGCACCATTGGCCTAGACATGTTTCGGGATTTGCCCATTGGAGATGGTCAAACCCAGCTCGTAGAGCAGATTCAGAGTAACAGTAATATCTTTCCGGTTTGTAAGATTAGCAGTCCCGACAACCCCGGCGTGCCGCCCCCACCAGGGACGCCAGAGGCGCAAGTTAGCTTTTCCGATTTAGTCGTTGATCCGGGGGGGATTTTGCGGCGCAGTTTGTTGATTGCCGCACCCCCTCAAGATTCTGATACGGTTAGCACTCACCTTTGCAATGAGCCCGATACTCAACTGTTTTCGCTGGGTTTGCAACTCGCTCGGTACTACTTAGCCGCAGAAAATATTGATTTAGCAGTCACTGCTCAACAAGAACTACGCTTTGGCGACGTCGTTTTATCCAGACTGCAATCCAACCTAGGCGGCTATCACAATGTTGATGCCCAAGGCTATCAAATCATGTTGAACTATCGAGCAGCCAACATGGCCGTGCCGCAAGTGAGTTTGACAGAAGTTTTGTCTGGGGAAGTTGAGGCTGACCAGATTCGCGATCGCATTGTGTTGATTGGGGCCACCACTCCAGAAGCCAAGGACGAATTTTACACTCCGTTTAGCGGCGGCTTGCGTGACAGCCAAAAAATGGCGGGCGTCATTGTCCATGCGCAGTCAGTGAGCCAAATTCTGAGTGCCGTATTAGATGGTCGGCCTCTGTTGTGGAGTTTGCCGACTTGGGGCGAGGGGCTGTGGATCGTTATTTGGGGATTAGGCGGAGCTTTGTTTGCCTGGTATATTCGCCGACCCATAACTTATGGCGCGGTTGCGATCGCCCTACTAGGTGGGCTTTATGGCATCTGTTTTGTGGTCTTTCTGCAAGGAGCATGGATTCCACTGGTCCCGGCTGCACTGGCTTTAGGCTTTGCGTCTGGTGGCGTAGTCCTGCTTGATCGCTTTAATAAGAGCGACTATGGCCAGGCTGTATATAAGCAGATGAAAAGCATGCTGCGGTTAGACATCGAGATCGACCACAGCAAAGTGGGTGAGCAGGTGGCGGAAATTACCGACACTGACTATTTCAATAAGCTGCAAGCTCAAGCTCGAGAACTGCGCGAGCGTCGCCAACTCAATAAGTCTGCTGGCAATACTTTGGGAACAACGGTCTCGGATGCGCCCTCTCAGCCCACAGCGACAACAGACGATTACTTGCAGAACCTTAAGCAGAAGGCCGAGCGGTTCAAATCTACGAGTGAACTCAAGTCAAAATCGGAGTCGTCGGAAACGGATAGCTAACAGCATCAGCTCCTGAGCACCGAGTCATGGCCGTCGCATATGAGAGGTAGTGGAAAGTTGCCGAAAGCGATCGCATGTAGCCACGAATCTTTTCGCTAATGCGGGTTGCCCGCCCCAATGCACATGCACATAGGCAGCATGGAGGGTCTCTGTTCCCCAGCCATCCAAACCTGCCGAACAGGCAGCGGCATCTAGCAGGGGAAAGGTCGTCAGTGCTGATAAAGGTGCTTCTGGGGCAGGCGCGATCGCAGACCGATGAAATTCGTGGCCCCAGTAGTGCTGTCCTGCGGTCGCTACGGCGCTATTTTCTAGCACAGTCACCTGGCGATATCCCAAAGTGAGTTTGCCCGTCATCGTCGTTGTCGCAGAAAGGTGACCGACCATCGGCCACGATCGCCCCTCTAAATCCACCAAGGACGCGCAC
This sequence comes from uncultured Halomicronema sp., assembly GCA_964522775.1. GTDB lineage: Bacteria > Cyanobacteriota > Cyanobacteriia > Phormidesmidales > Phormidesmidaceae > Halomicronema. The sequence goes on along the minus strand of CAZFWL010000204.1, from coordinate 1,285 downwards.
AGATACATTAAGCCGCCGCATTCGGCATAGGTCGGCAGTCCCACGGCGAGGGCTTGGGTGATCGCCTGGCGCATTGAGGTGTTTTGGGCCAGCGTTTCTGCGAATATTTCGGGAAAGCCGCCGCCCAGTAGCAGGCCACTTAAGTCTGCGGGCAAAGACTCATCTGCCAGAGGAC
>CAZFWL010000204.1:887-1100 GCA_964522775.1 uncultured Halomicronema sp. | reverse complement strand
TAAAGGGGACTAACTCAGCACCCAGGTTAGACAACAGGGCCAAATTGTCTGCGTAATAGAAATTGAACGCGCGATCGCGAGCAATGCCAATTTTTAGGGGGGGTGAGTGGCGATTCTTAGCTGTCCTGTTCCAGCGAGAATCGGAGAATGCGGTCAAGGATTCTCTGTGTGTATTTGGGTAGATGGAAGAGCCCGCTGTCGAGTTTTGCAGTA
>CAZFWL010000204.1:0-871 GCA_964522775.1 uncultured Halomicronema sp. | reverse complement strand
GATTCTAGAGCCGGCCAGTCAAAGCACTGAGTTCCGTGGATTGCCAGGTGCTGAAACCGCTGCGGCAAGTCAGATAGTTCGTCTGTAGGCACCAACCCGAGGTGGCGATCGGGCAGCGTTACGGTATCGTCACGACGCAACACGCCTAAGACCGGCAGCTTTACGGGCTCCATCGCGGCTTTTAACATCGCCAAATGGCGATCGCTACCCACTCGATTCAACACAACGCCCACGATCTGGACTCGGGGATCTAGCGTTTGGTAGCCATGGACAATTGCCGCCAGCGATCGCGACAGCCGCGCACAATCCACCACCAGCAAAACCGGACAGGCCAAGAGTCGGGCAATGTGAGCAGTACTGCCCCAGTCGGTGCCCCCAGCTCCGTCAAATAATCCCATGACGCCTTCGACAATGGCATAGCTGGCCGTTGCACTATGCTGTTGAAAGCATTGCTGAACATAGCTTTCTGAAGTCAGTACCGGGTCTAAGTTGTAAGCCGGACGACCAGTGATCGCCCGATGAAACATGGGATCAATGTAGTCTGGCCCAACTTTAAAGGCCTGGACCGAGGCGCCCCGCTGGCGTAGAGCAGAGAGCAGCGCCATCGTGACAGTGGTTTTGCCCGAGCTGCTGCGATCGCCTGCAATGATTAATCCACCCATAGCGTTTTTCGCTTCTCTGAAGATGCTAATTGTGCAGTCCGATATCGCGACAGCAATCGATGCTAAATCACCATCAACGCTAACCGGATGAGAGGATTCTGCCCCATCACCTGAGGCAAAAGCGGCAAGCCTAGCAGGCAAAGTCGTGAACGCGACTATTCTGCTGCTTCAATCGCGTAAGTATATGGCAAGTCTCGGTAGCGCCCGTC
>CAZFWL010000203.1:0-5849 GCA_964522775.1 uncultured Halomicronema sp. | reverse complement strand
GTCTCTTCTCTGGTCGTGCGATTTTTTGATCGCCCTTCTGTCGGCAAGCTCACTACCCGCCTTACCAGTGATGTGGATGCCTTGGGGGATGTGTTTTCCACAGGCGCAGTCGGTATTTTTAGCGATATTTTTTCCATCGGCGTTATTGCGGTCGCCATGTTTTGGCTGCAGTGGCAGCTCGCGTTGATGTTGATGGGTATGCTGATTCCCGTGACTTGGCTGATCATTTATTTTCAGCAGCAGTACCGTAAAGCTAACTATCGCGCCCGCGAAAAATTATCAGAACTAAACGCTGCCCTACAAGAAAACATCATGGGTATCGAAGTGGTGCAGATGTTTCGTCGCGAACGTTTCAACGCTGAGTCATTTCGGGTGACTAACGAGCAATACGTCCAAGCGATCGATAAGACGATCTTTCATGATTCTGCCGTTTCTTCCACATTGGAGTGGATTGCCCTCGTCGCGATCGCGGGTGTGCTGTGGCTCGGCGGCTACCTAGTTATGCAGGAGTCGTTGACCTTTGGGGTATTAGCCTCGTTCATTTTGTTTGCCCAGCGCCTCTTTGACCCCCTGCGGCAGTTTGCTGATAAGTTCACCTCAATTCAGGCTGGATTCACCGCCGTTGAGCGTATCACGGATTTGTTCAACGTCCCTGTCGAGATTCAGGATCCGGGACACAGCGCCATGGTCTCGACTGCCCTCGACACGGTCCACGCAGTTGCTAAGGTCAACGGATCTGGCCATGCGACCGCCTTAGCTGCGACCTCGAATGCTGAGCCGACTCAACTTTCTTCCGAGTTAGTACAAGCCTCAGAAATTCGCTTCCGTCAGGTACGGTTTGGCTATAAGCCTGACGAATATGTCCTGAAGAATCTGGACTTCACCATTCATCCCGGTGAAAAAGTCGCCCTAGTCGGCCCCACTGGGGCTGGCAAAAGCTCCATTATTCGCCTCCTCTGTCGACTTTATGACGTCACCGAAGGAGAGATTCTGTTGGATGGCGTGAATATTCGCGACCTGCCCCAAGCGGAACTGCGCCGCCGCATGGCAGTAATTTTGCAAGACGGATTTCTTTTTGCGGGTGACGTGAAAAGCAACATCACCCTGGGCGAAAATTATCCCTTAGCAGCGGTCAAAGAAGCGGCGCTGAAAACCAACGTTGCTCAGTTTATTGAACAGTTGCCCCAGGGCTACGACACCTTGCTGCGTGAACGCGGTACCAATCTTTCAGGTGGTCAAAAGCAGCTCCTCGCCTTTGCCCGGGCGGCGATTCGCAACCCCGACATCCTGATTTTGGATGAAGCGACTGCTAACCTTGATGTCGGCACTGAGGCCCTGATTCAAGACGCGCTGGAAAAGCTTCTCGAAGACCGCACAGCAATCATCATTGCCCACCGACTCTCAACTATTCGCAATGTCGATCGCATCCTTGTCCTTAAGCAAGGTGAGTTGATTGAGCAGGGCAATCACGAGTCATTGCTAGCGCAAAACGGCCTCTACGCTAGTTTGTACAAACTGCAAATGTTAGAAGGTTAGTGCCAAGCTTGTCTAAAGCGTTGATATTTTAGGTAGCAATAAAAGTGTTCCTTGCGATCGCTGATGTCGTCGCACTATTCAGCTCGCAAGGACTGTATCGATCATCGATTTGACGATATTGGAGAAACGCTTGCCAGCAGCCCTGCGGGGCGGGGTGAATGGTGCTTTCTGAGTGCCTGAGAATCAGTAATATTCGCCAGCAATGCAGTTGGCTTTACTAAAACTTAAAACTGGTCTCCGTATTTTTCACGAAAAAAACGCGATTGCCTACTTACAACGGTTTCTGTGCCTAACGTATACTCCGTACACTGCATTTGTATTGTGTCCTTAAATTGACGAAGATCTATCAAGGAGATTAATGACAGCATTTTGTGGTTGAGTTTGATAGTTTTTGCGAGCATATCGGTGCGTTTGATTTCAATTTCAACTTGTCATGTTAGGTAACTGCATGGCTGTATCAAGCCTTGAGTTAATAGCTTGATTTCTTGATTCAGGGCTGGCATCTTGGATAGAAATAAGCACAGTTAGGCATATTTGAAAGGCACATATATTCAATTAGTATTAGTGACCATTCTTTAGTGATTGCTGTCCTCTATTTTTTTATACGTTTTCTTCGAGCGAAATGTTGTCAGGGTATTGAGTTGACGAAAACTAATGGCAATATTTGCATCTCCTCAACGTAGCTTCTCATTGACTCGTCGCCAGTTTGGGCGGCGGTGGATATTTGCATGCTTGGGTTTGGTCAGCGCGATCGCGGTGATTGCTTTTGGGAGCTGTGCCGCTTTTCAATCAGCTGCTGTAGCATCACCGCCCAATATTTTGGTCGATCAATTTGGCTACCGTCCTGGCGATCCTAAAGTTGCAGTGATTCAGCAGGCAAATGCCGCTGCAGAGGATGAACCGAGTCTTTATCAGCATTTGACGGATACCTTTCAGGTAGTCAATATTGCATCGCCTGATGCCCCCGTTTATGCAGCTTCAGCAGAACTTTGGGCGGATGGAAAAATCCACGATCAATCCGGCGATCGCGTCGCTTGGTTTGATTTTTCAACGGTACAGACACCGGGAGAATACTTTGTCCAAAATGTCCGCACAGGGGAGGTCTCTGCACAATTCGCGATCGCCGCAGATGTTTACCAAGAGGTGCTGAAAGCGGCGACCCGCATGTATTACTACCAGCGCAGCGGGTTTGAAAAAGCGCCTCCCTATGCTGATCCACGCTGGACGGATAGCGCCGCCTTTTTGGGGCCTGGGCAAGATCCTGAAGCCCGCTTTGTCGATGATAAAGACAATGCTGCATTGGAACGGGATATGCGAGGTGGTTGGTTTGATGCTGGCGATACCAATAAATACGTAACCTTTGCGGCTCAGCCTCTACACCTGTTGCTCAGCGCCTACTCCCAAAATCCTGACCTTTGGACGGATGATTTCAACATTCCAGAGTCCGGTAATGGCATACCTGATTTGTTAGACGAAGTTCGGTACGAGCTGGACTGGTTTCAGCGCATGCAGGACGATGATGGTGGCGTTTTTATCAAGCTAGGGACTCTTGATCATGATGCTGCTAGGACCCCAGGGCGCGATCGCCGGCCGCGCTTTTACGCTCCTAAATGCTCGTCATCGACGATTGATTTAGCCAGTACCTTTGCTCATGCTGCCGTGGTCTTTCGAGACTTTCCTGAACTGCAGTCATTGGCCGACACTTTAGAGCAGCGATCGCTAATAGCTTGGGACTGGTTCAACAACCACCCCATCCAAACGGAATGTGATACTCAAGAAATTAAAGCGGGTGACGCTGATCGCCCTCCAGCTGTGCAGATGGGCGGGGCAATTTTGGCTGCTGTTTATTTATCACAGTTGCAAGATGACCCGCAGTTTCACGCTTATATTCGCGAGCATTATCAAGAAACGCGACCTTTCGATGATTCTATGGGGGTGCTGTACGCCTCGTCAGTGGTCGATGGCCTCATGGCTTATCGGCAATTTGCCAACGCCCCCGCTGATCTCACATCCCAGATTGAGTCGGACCTATCAACCCTCTTTTTTGATCAGTTATCTCCTTTTTTCGATGACACTTTGGGCCTAGATCCCTATCGCGCCTATATGCCTGATGGCCAGTACCACTGGGGCAGTAATGCTGTCAAAAGCAACTTTGGCAACATCAACCAAGCGATGAGCGCTACTACAGGTGATACTGATGCCGCCAAAATGCATGGCAATCAGGCGCTGGGCTATTTGCATTACTTACACGGAGTCAATCCGCTGGGGATTGTTTACCTCACCAATATGTATGATGTTGGTGCCGAATATTCGGCTAATGAAATGTTCCATGCCTGGTTGGGCGACGGCATTTATAAAAATGCGCTCACCTCTCGTAGCGGGCCAGCTCCTGGCTACATCACCGGTGGCCCTAACAATAACTACACCGGTCCTGCTGAAGGGATTGCTGAACGTCCGATTATGCGTGCCTACTTGGATCGGAGTGATTCGGAGCTCTATATGTGGGAAATCACTGAGCCGTCCATTACTTACCAAGCTCCTTATGTTCGACTTCTATCGCGCCTTTAGTAACCAATAGAAACTGCCAATCGTTGGTGCCGTTTAAGTTGTTGACTCTGAATTTCCTGATAATCAATTATTCTTTGAATCCAATTCTCTACTATGTCACTGTCTATTTCGATCTGCGTCGCAACTTATAAACGCCCTGATGGATTGTCTCGTCTATTGGAGGGGCTCAATAACTTAAGGTTTAGTGAAATTGAAAAGCCGCAGATCGAAGTGGTCATTGCCGATAATGACCATGAAGGCTCGGCCAAGAGCACTTATGAATCATTGAAGGCCGGTTTTCAATGGGACTTGAAATATGGAGTTGAGCCCCAGCAAGGTGTAACTTTTGCGCGCAACCGTACCCTAACCTTAGCTGCCGCAACGGCTCAGTTCTTTGTATTCATTGATGATGACGAAGTTCCCTCACCACAGTGGCTCGAAAATCTTTTGCTTTGTCAGCAAAAGTATCAAGCAGATGTTGTGACAGGGCCAATCTCTCCTAAGTTTGAGGCGTCTAAGGTGCCAGGTTGGATTGTTAAAGGAGGCTTTTTTGAGCCGGTTCAACATGAAACGGGCAAACTCATGGGAGTCGCTTTTACGAATAACACTTTAGTTAAGAGCGAACTCCTGCGCCAGTTTGAGAAGCCATTTGATAATAGTTTGGCATTTAAGGGCTCTGAAGATGTCGAGCTGTTTACTAAACTCTTTCAGCAAGGAGCCAAAATCGTTTGGTGCAATGAAGCCACGGTGTATGAATATATTCCCGAGGCTCGGATGCGGATCAAATGGCTCGCCGATCGCAATTATTACGGTTACAGCGTTCACAGTTTGGCAGAGAAAAAGTACTTTCCATCTATTTGGATACAGAGTCAAAGATTACTCAAGGGTTGCCTCAACATTGTGCTGGGTCTGCTTCTATTCTTGCCCGGTTTACTGTTAGGACGGCATCGCATCGCAAAATCTATGATTTACCTGTCCCGCGGTGCTGGTAGCCTATCGGGCTTAATGAATATTCAGGGTGCTTGGGGTGGGGCTAATCGCTGATGTCATAGTGGCGATATGCGTTGCTCCATCCAGCTTTCTGATGGAATGCAGCGGGGAAAAAAGGTGCCGAAGCGTTCGGCTCAGCCCAGGAAGGCTTACATTCGACTGGTTTCTAATGCTCTTGCTGCGGTGTCAGGTTTGGTAACAGGGCTTCTAAATTGAGGTTGGAGGCTGCTGCCGCGAGTGCAGTGAGCGCTTCAATGTTTTCTAAATATGGCATGGTGCCTAACACCGGCAGCTGCGTCAAACGTTCAATCAGGCTGATAGGGGCCCAGTTTTGCTGCTCTTCTAAGGTCAAAGGTTGTGAGCAGTTGAGGACAATGCCTCGTACGGTGAGTTGATGTTGTCGGGCCAGGGCTACATTGGCGACCGTTTGAGCGATCGCTCCTAACTTGATCGGCACAACCAACACAATAGGCAAGTGCCAGGCTGCAGCAAGATCTGCGATTGTCCATTCATCCGTTACCGGCGAGCCGAGGCCGCCCAGCGCTTCGACCAAAACGAACTGTCGCTCTGTTAGCAATTGACTGAGCTGGGTCCAAACGATGCTCAGATCAATACTTTTGCCTTCTTGGGCGGCCGCGAGGGGCGGGGCCAGGGGGGCGGCAAAGCGCTGTGGCGTAATCGATTCAGTTGTCTGTTTTAGATCAAATAGTCGTGTGTAGGTTTCAAAATCGCCGATCCCAGACTGGACGGGTTTCATTAGTCCCAAGTTGTCGGCT
>CAZFWL010000202.1:0-5860 GCA_964522775.1 uncultured Halomicronema sp. | reverse complement strand
ATCAGACAAGTAGATGTCGTGGTACTTGCCGATATACGGAAAAATCTGCTCCCAGACCCCAATGCCATTGAGGATTTGCCCAGACAGGGGTGAAAGCGCGTAGCCTCGTTCACGAGCAGCGGCATCCTCTAAAGTTTGCGCTTCAATGATAGTTACGGATAAGCCGGAACCGGCTAGAGCCGCAGCAAGAGTCGTGCCGACAACGCCGCCCCCGACAATCGCGATATCACAATCATGATGTTGGTTCGGCTGCGGGCCTTCGATCGATAGTAAATCGGGCATAGTCTGCGGGCTGGAGCGATAACTCAAATAATTCAAATTGAATGTAACGTGACTGGCGGAATTTTGCCGTATGACGAGCTCTCCCTAAGATCACTAAAGCCCTGTACACAGCCACTTTAGGGCAATGCCAGGGCTTCACAATGCCATCAGCTAAGGCCAACTGTGTCGTTTAAGCGTTGACAGTTTCACTGACAGTTGAGGCCTGTGACGGCGACAAACTATCAACTTTCCGGGCCTTAAACATACCAAAGCGACAAAGCCCTGCACCAAACGCTAAACGCATTAGCAGCATTGTCGGTACCTCGCGTAAGGACTTGATGAAGCCGCCGAAGCCGAACTTGACTAGGCCTTTAGGGCGAACAATGCCCTGCCAAATAGAATCAAGCCAAGATGGCAAGGTCTCACGGGTCCAGTCCGCAGTGATCACTTGTCCGTCGGTTAATCCGGTTGCTTCTAACTGCTCAGAAAAACCTTCAATGCTGGAGAAGGATGGATGTGACCACTGATCCAAGAGCTGCCGCATGACGGGCTTTTCCCAGAAATTCAAAGGCTTGCGGCGATCGTCACGCTGGTTCCAGTCGGCAACCACCAAAATACCGCCAGGCTTGAGCACACGAAGCATTTCTGCCCCGTACCTTTCCTTATCTGGCATGTGAGGACCAGCTTCAATGGACCACACTACATCAAAGCTATTGTCTGGAAATGACAGGTCAAGAGCGTCATTCACCTGAAACTGGGAAGTTAAACCTTCAGGGGTCAGCTCACGAGCCCGATTTACCTGCTGAGGGCTGAGCGTGATTCCTGTCGTGGAGAAACCATAATCTCTGGCAAGGATGCGGCTGCTGCCGCCAATGCCGCAACCAACATCTAAGACAGTTGTGCCGCGTGGCAGAGTGTCTAGTCCGGCCCAGCGCACCATTTCATGGACGAAGTCAGATTTGGCTTTGAGAAAGTCTTTGCGACGAGGTGGCGAACCATAGTGCCCTAAGTGAATATGTTCCCCCCAGTAGAACTCTAAGATGCCATCTTGCGTCCACTGATCGTAGGAGTTAGCAACTGTACTAGAGGACTCGTAACTACGGGGAGTCGCTAGATAGATAACGGTGCCGACCACTACCACCAAGGCGACTAGTCCTAGGGCAAAATACACAACCATTGAAAGGAACCCTTAACAATAATTAATCTGTTCTCTAATGATTGTAGATCGAGTTCGTAACCACTGGCAGATTTCCACCCTTTGGTGCCGGACTTATCTCAGCACTGGCGTCATTCTCTGAGCCTGCTTTTGTTGATAAAACTGTTCGATAGAAACCAGTTGATTGCTGGGTGCATCCCACAAAATCAACTTGGAGCAACTCAACCAATCACGAAAGCGGATGGTTTTTACTTGCGTTAGCAGATGACGATTCTGCTCATGACAAGCTCGAAGTCGGTAGTTGGGAATCCGCTCGGAGAGGTGATGGATGCTGTGGTAGCTGATGTCGGCTGTAAACCATTTCAGGATGGCTGGCATGGCCAGGTAGCTGCTACCGGCGATCGCCCCTTGTAAGTAATCCCAACCTTCAGTTTGGTGGGCGTAAGAGCCTTCAAAGTTATGCTGCACAAAGAAGATACAGATGAAAATTGCTGCAGCTAGCATCAGCACAACTGCATAGGTACCTAGGAAGAAAACAGTACCTAAGGTGCGACAAAGTATCCACCAAGCACTCAGGACGACAAGATTATTCAGCAAAATGTCCCAAAATTCGTCCCTGCTATTCCATTGTCGTGGTTGATAAGTAGAGATGATATCGGCCAAAGAACGCTGAGGGTTTTGGTTTCGAGTCTGCCAAGTATAGCGAAGACAATCCCAGAGCTCGATGATAAGAATTAGCCGGGGCTTAAAGGCTAAGTAAAAGAAGCCTCCGGGAAAGATCATCAACGGATGACGCAAGTTCCCGTAGAGCTTTTGGTCAAAATCGCTTAGTTGAGCAAATTCATCGGTCGATAGGAAGTCGCCAATGCTGCGATACCGTTCCCAGTCACCGTTGGTCTTGTGATGATAAGCGTGGTCGCGAGACCACCAATGCTGTGGAATGGCATTGACGAGCCCTAATACAAACCCAACTACTCGATTAGCACGCTTGCTGCTAAATAATGAGTAATGGCCACAATCATGCATGAGTGAGAAACATCTCAAAGAAAACAAAACGAGTAGGCCAATGATGGGTAGCAGTAAGAATGGCGATCTCTCAGCCACATAGGCTGCCAGAATCCATAAAAGACAGTAAGGAACCAGCGTATTCAGGATCTGCACAGCTGCATGCAGATCATTGCTCTTCATATAAGGGCGTAAAACAAAATCAGATTTTTTGATCGGACTCTCCATCAATGAAAAATTCCTTCAATTAGGGAACCACAACAGTTGCGGGCGCAATTAAACTGCGAACACTCTTAAGGCTTGTCTTCTACTGTTGACCGCTAGCGCTATCAGCCTAACCAGTAACTAAAACTATTGAATTCTCATCAGTGCCAGTTAAAGTACTGTTTGCTTTGACCGATGCATGTATCTGTAAACTTTTAAATGCCTGTAATAGCGGCCTTCTATTGAAAATTTGATTCACAAATATTAACGATAGCACTCTTTTTATAGATGTGGAAGAAAATGGGGCTGTTTTGTTAGGGGCAAGGTAACTTGATGCTCGATGCAAGTTTCCTATGCTTAAAGTGTTAAGGGTGCTGCGCTTGTTCATGAGATAAATAATTGTAGATGTGGGGTGGTCATGAGTTTTACTGATAGTTGAATACTGAATTTATGAGGCGGTTGTTAATGAGCGATCGCTTCTTTTTTGACTCTATGGGACAGTGGCTTCCTGCTTGAATTTAGCATTCTCAATGAATTGGTTGATCTACTTAGGCGGCTTTGTTTGCGACAGAAATAGTCTTCTGTTGACAAGCGATATAGGCTGTAAGCTGAGCCTTAATGTTGGCCTTGATTCGTGCGCAAAAATCGATGTAATGCTCTGCTTGGGCACAGACTGACAGATAGTTGGCCGCTTCATGGGGATGGCGCAACAGCATAACGAGACGATTTCCCAAAAGCCGTTAGCGAGTTTTGCGCAAAAAGCCTTGTCGCCAGCAAATGGTCAAAAAGGCTTGGACAACGATCCAGCTGATGTCGGGATTACGGCCTGAATGAGTCCGCCCTTGATACGCTTGTCTCTGGCTGCGCCTAGCACTCATAAATGAGTGAGGTGCGGTTGAGTACAACGAGTGGGTCGTCAAGCCGCCAGAAGGATACGACATGATTCATTGGTAACTTCTTCAACTGGCCGAGTGAGTACGAAATTCATCAGTGTGACTTGATTAGCATCAGCATTCTGACTCAGTAAGCGTTCCTCTTTACTCTAAGCGATACCACAAGGCGTTATCAGGTAGGGCTTGGAGCATACTGAACATGGCAGTGGGAATGGCTGCCTCTTCAACAAATTGAACGGCCCTTCGGCCTGCATCACTTTTTCCGTTATCAAAACTGATAATAAACCTTGCTAAAACGCGGAGACCGGCGTGGGCGATTTCATGTACCGAGTCAACCAGCGGGGCACGCAAGTTTTGCAATTTTCGGCTGAGGTTTAGGCTGCTGTCATCAGGGGTTTCAATGCTTGGCAAGACAGGCCTAAAATTGCAGTCCACCATCTCTGAACGAGCAATCTACGCTTTTGGAGTTTTCCAAGTGTGCTGAGCCGGACATGGCGTTGAGTCGGACCTTGATGGCTCAGCCAGGCTGTCAGGGTGACTTGGTCGCTACTATCCACGTTGTTGCTGACATACTTTGGCAACCGCGATCGCCAAGAGACTTATGGCTCAACAGCCTGGCTTCAATAGCCGATGTGCAGAATGCTGCTTAAGGTTTTCTTTGTAAAGTGTCAGAAAGGCTGGTCAGGCGACACTTTCGCGATATTCTATACGTATTTAAGAGCGTCTGGTTAAATTGGCTTTAGACAACGAGATGAACCATCTCAACGATGAATTCGAGCAAGATCGAATATCTATCAAGCTTCTGCTGTTTATTGATAAGCGGCCTAGCTCTGGAGAGTACGTACAGCAGCTCCGCAAGCATCTTAAGGAGTTGGACTACGAAGAGGCTTTTTCGTTAGACGTGGTGGATGTTAGCGAGCAGCCGTATCTGGTCGAGCATTTTCGACTGATTGCGACGCCGTCTTTAGTCAAGTTTTCCCCAGGGAAACAGCAAGTCATTTCAGGCACCAATATCCTGGCGCAGTTGGATCAATGGTGGCCTCATTGGCAAAAAGAGGCTGAGGCTCAGCAGGCTACCGACTCAATGTTGCCAACTGACTCGGAGGAGGGCGCCTCTATCTTTTCTGAAGGGGATTTAGCGCACTCAGTTGAGATTATGAAACTCTCTGACGAGATCTTTCATCTCAAGCAGGAAAAAGAAGACTTAGAAGCACAATTGCAGTTCAAAAATCGCATTGTGGCAATGCTGGCCCATGATTTGCGTAATCCCCTGACGGCCGCGTCGATCGCGGTAGAGACGTTGGAGTTAGGGTACGGTACCCCGGTGGAAGCCAAGCGACAGTCGCTATCGCCAAAGCTGACAGCGCAAGTTTTGCGTCACGCCAAAACTCAAATCTGGGCCATGGATCGGATGATCTCCGATATTTTGCAAACTGCGAAGGGGGCGTCAGCTGAGTTACAGATTCAGCCGCAAGCGGTCTCGTTCGAGCGCTTGGTGATGGATACATTGGCGTCAATGCGCAATAAGTTTGAGGGAAAAGCGCAGAAAATCGATATCGACATTCCCCAAGATTTGCCTTGGGTTTATGTGGATGCGGGGCAGATCCAACGGGTCCTGTCTAACCTGCTGGATAACGCCATTAAATACACTCCGAAGGATGGTGAGTTATCGGTATCAGCACTGCACCGCACGACACAAAAGATTCAAGTTTGTATCAAAGATACGGGGCCAGGAATTCCACCGGCTATGCAGGAAACTATTTTTGAAGATCGCTTTCGGCTGGAGCGAGATGAGGCGAAAGATGGTTATGGCATTGGGCTCGCCTTATGCCGTCGCATTATCCGCGTGCACTATGGTCAGATTTGGGTGGAATCGGTTCCGAATGAAGGCAGTGAGTTTTATTTCACGCTGCCAGTTTTTCGAGCTTCGTAGGAAACCGGTTGAATACTAATTGTGGTCTCTATGAGCGCGACACCGATGCCTATGATGGCTCGCGCTGAGTGCTCGGCATCGATGGTGTAGAAGTCGCGGAGCGTTGCCAGCGATCGCCCTGCACTAGGGTATGCATTTGCCAGTCAGTGCGAGTTTCGGGAAAGTCAGCGCGATAATGACCGCCCCGGCTTTCGGTCCGAAAGGCAGCACTGTTGACAATCAGATGGGCCAAGTTAAGCAAGTTTCGGGTCTCACTCCAGAGCCGGAGATGGTCAATGGAAATTTGGGAGAGGTTGCCTGGCGGCGTTGCTAAGCAGGTCAACAGCTGTTGAGTCACGGATAACTGCTCGAAGACTGATTGCCATTGGGCGAACGCTTGGCTGGGTTTGGCCGAAGTCTCGCCGTCCC
>CAZFWL010000201.1:0-5920 GCA_964522775.1 uncultured Halomicronema sp. | reverse complement strand
CAAATTCCGGCTCACCAGAGCCAACTCCAGGGTCTTGCCGACCGTGATCTCAAGATCCAGCGCAAACGCATAGGGCCAAAGTTCGCGAGTAGCGTCAGTGTCGCTACAGCTCAAAACTACCTGCGTACCCCCACTCGGCAACACCTGAGTGCCCTTAATTTCCCACAGGCGGTTGCGTACAAACCCATGATTAGGGCGACCCAACCCTTTGGGATCCGGGCCAAACCAAGGCCAGCAAATCGGCGTCCCCCCTTTAATCGCTTTGCCCGTTTGGTAATAGGCGTTGTCGCTGACATACATGAGGTCGTGGGTGGCCGTTCCCGGTTTGAACGCTAGCACCTGGCCGCCATAGAGCGAAATTAGCGCCGTCGCTTGCTCATTGGCCACTTCCAGATAGGGCCACCCGCCTTTGCCTGCCACCACGTTCACCTGGCCCCCCAGGCCATAAGTTTGATTGAGTTGTGCCAGATCCATCTTGCCGATCCTCATGTCTGCCGTTCCATTAAACCGCAGCCGGATTAAGACACGACAAAAACCACCCCTTTGCAGGCGAGCCCTGGGCTAGAATTGGCGCATTCTTCGGAAATCCGTTGCTCTGTAGAGGCGACAACCGTGATGCATCCTCCGTTTGATGCGGCTCCTACCGAAGCCCGAATCCAGCAGTTTTGGGAACTGGGCGCGAGTTTTGGCATGGAGCGTAATGCTTACCACAACTATTTGAACGAGATAGTTAGCGATCGCTATGCCTTGATCAAAGGTCTACAACTGCTGCGGGATGAGCTGCAGTTTGCCGCTTCTAGCCAAACGGATATGAAAGCCTGTGGGGCTGACATGAGCCTGCCCAGTGTGGTGACGACGCTGGCCTATACGAACTGCGGTGATCGCGTGCATCAGGGCGAAGCCACGAAACGCTACCGCGACGTAGTTGCCTCCCGGTTTGCCACCCTGTCAGAAATTGGCGAACTGAAGCTGGAGGCGTTTTTTCCCGCCGGGGGCGGCACCGATAATGGCGCGACCTTGGCCCATGTCACCGTGGCTCACGAACTCGATGAAACCCTGAAACGGCGAGTCTATGAGGGCAATTCCCAGTCGATTTCGCTGGTGGCGATCGACCTCAAAACTCACGTGGGTCGTTTGCGAGAAAATGGCCGCCAAATCTATGGCAAAACCCGTGAGTCACCCTGGCGGGAACCCCGCGCTGCCTGTGGTGCGATCGTCGGGGCGCTCACTCACTACGACCCCAATAATCTGATTCATCGCCGGATTCGCGACGATTTGCGAGGGCGTAATTTTCAATACCTGTCGAACAACCAGATTTTGACGGCGGATGGCATCGATATCACGATGGCGATCGCTTCGGTGCTGGTGGCGATTCGGGGTATTCGCGATACGGCCATGGCCGTGGCACAGGAAATGGATGAACGTGGTCTGGCCCATCTCACTGCTAGCACTACGGTCAATCGTCCGTCTCGCGATGACCTTGTGATCTATCTGGCCCGCGCTACAGTCTTTAACGGCAAAATTCGTATTCAGAGTTTGGGCACCGAGGCAGATAAGTATGGCGGTCGCCTGGTGGATTATCGCGGCGAGAAGCGGCTGCAACTGCACTACGACGACTGGGATAACCACAATTTGCCGATTGAGGAAATATCCTATCGGGTGCGATCGTCGGGACTGTAACCTTCGACCTTTGCACTCAAGACGAGAACTGCTTGGAAAGTTCTGATCAGTGATCACTAAACTAGAGTCAATTGCCAAAGCAGCGATCGCGAGCATCCAGCTATGACCCTATCGACCTCACAACTTCAGACCGATACCTGGGTCAAGGCCACTTGGGATGACTTTGCTGCCTTGATGGCCGATCCGCAATATGAGTCAGGTCGCGGCTATTTTGACAACGGCTATATGAGGATTGAGATGGCCCCGCTTGGTCGAGGACACGCCCGACAAAATTCGGTACTTTCGAAAGCTATTAGCTTGTACGCCATGGTCACCAATGTCCGGCTAGTCGAGTTTACGAATTGCAGTTTTTACAAAGAAGGGGAGCAGGGTTGCCAACCTGATACTGCTTTCTACATTGGGTCTGACTTTCAACTCCAACCTCAAGACAATTCACCCGTAGATATCAATACATTCGGGCCACCGGCACTAGCAGTTGAAATTAGTGGCAGCACCTTTAAGGATGACTTGGGTGCTAAACGATTGTTGTATGAGCGGTTAGGAGTTGCAGAATATTGGGTCGTAAATGTAGCTGAATACGATGTAATTGCCTTCGCGATGGCTGATCAGCGCAGCGGCGAAGTGCAAACATCCGCAGTCTTGCCAGGACTAGAAATCGGACTGGTGGAAGAGGCGCTGCGGCGATCGCAAACCGAAGACGACAGCACCCTCATGCGCTGGTTGATGGATGTCTTGCGATAATTCCATCTATTGTTATGGGCCAAAGGCCGTGCAACGGGAGCTCATCCCCACAGCTCTGAAAAGCTGCCTCAGTGATGTGAGGAGGATATGATCTAACCAGATTGATGTTCAAGTCCTTGTTAATCACTCGCCCTGAATTGAGATGCAGGGCTGGAATGAAGCTGATGCACCGATCCCCCGTGATGAATCAGATTACGGAACAGCAACCACAAATCGAAGCGCTGTGCCACCAGAACCAAGTCGCTCGCCTCGAACTTTTTGGTTCGGCTACAGGTGAGCGTTTTGACCCTGCGACTAGCGACCTCGATTTTCTGGTCGAATTTGCTATTGATACGCCTCAAGGTGCTGCTGATCGCTTCTTTGACTTAAAAGCAGGACTCAGCGATTTATTCGGTCGTACGGTTGACTTGGTAGATTTCGCCACAATTCAAAATCCTTACTTTTTAGAGGCGATCGCTGCTAGCCGTCTGAAAATCTATGGAAATTGAAGTCCGCAAATATCTATATGACATTCAGCAAGCCGGTCGGCTCATTACTGACTTTACTCAAGGACAGACCTACGACAGCTATCGAGCCAACCCAATGCTGAAGTCAGCGGTAGAGCGTCAGTTCATCACCATCGGCGAAGCTCTTAATAAAGCTGTGAAACGAGACGCCAGCCTGCATGAGCAAATTTCTGATGTTCGCAAAATCATAGACTTTCGCAATATTTTGACCCACGGCTACACCAATATTGGTGATGCTGTGGTTTGGGATATTCTGCAAACTAACCTGCCAAGACTCCTTCAAGAAGTGGAACCGCTTTTGCATCAGTAGAGCTCGATTTTGCCAGCGGGTCTTCACCGCATCCGGCATGGTGATGTGAAGGGTAATCGCACCTCCGATCACGACGCTCAGATGTGGGGAGATCGCACTCGTCCAAATGACGAAGAGAGCATTGGGGCGATCATGCCAGTTGTAACGAACCGCTCTCCCGAAATCGCTCTCCATCGGTTTGAAGTCTATTGCCGGGCACACTGTGTCAGCGGCTAGCTAGACCAAGCTTGATGGATGCCGTGCTTTTGGGTAGTTCAGCGAGAGACTAGGGAGATGACTGAGCACTTGTCGACCAGACATGTTGGCCGTTTGAGCCGGTGGCGCTATTGGCTGATGGCGTTATGCACCACCGCCGTGCTGCTGCTGTCATCTGGCATTGATTTGGCCCAAGCGCAAGGGACCTATCCCGCTTTTGAGCATCCCTATGTGAATGACTACGGCGAGGTTTTATCGCCTGAACAAGAAGCTAATGTTAGTAGCCGATTGGAACAGTTTCGATCGGAAACGGGTGTGCATGCAGTGCTGCTGACGGTCGAGACCTTTGGTCGTTACGAAACTGGGGATAGCACTCTCGAATCCTTTGCTACCAATTTGTTCAACACCTGGGGTATTGGGGATGCGACGCGAAACGACGGGATTTTGGTACTGGTAGCGCCCGGCGATCGCAAAATGCGCATTGAACTTGGTGCTGGCTACGACAGCCGGGCTGATCAGACCGCCCAGATCATCATCGATAGCCATATGCTGCCATTCTTTCGGGATGGACTGATGGCAGCGGGGACAGTGTCAGGGGTTGAGAATGTTATCCAATATTTCACCCCAGGAGCAGCGGCACCTACGCCTCCTAGCCCTCCTCCAGTCGAAGAAACTCCCATAACGGCAGACAGCAAGTTTTGGACCAGCCTTTTATTCTTTCTTGCTATGCCAGCTGTGGCGGTGGGCGGAGTCTTGCGGACGGTGTACCGTTGGTGGAATCGACGGCGATCGCGTCAGTGTCCCACCTGTAATGTGAATTTGCGGCGATTATCTGAAAGCGAAGACGATCAATATTTAGACCCTGGCTCTCGACGCGAAGAAGCGCTGAAGTCAGTTGATCATGATGTTTGGCTGTGCTCAGCCTGTGGCTACCACACGACGCTGTCTTACAACAGCATGTTTTCGCGGTACGGCACCTGTAGCAAATGCAGTCACCGCACCTTATTTGAAACAAGCAAAACCCTCGTCAGTGCCACTTACAGCAGCACCGGCACCGCTGAAGTGACGCAAGATTGTAAGCACTGCGGTCATCACAACGTCTACACCCGGACCATTCCCAGAAAACAGCGCTCCACCTCTAGCAGTAGTTCTGGGGGGAGCTATGGCGGAGGCGGTAGTTCCTCCGGTGGTGGAGCCTCGGGTAGCTGGTAACACCAATCCCAGAACCATTCCCTGAAAGCTAGACCTCGGAGACGAAGTCTAAATCTGCCTGCAACTGGGCGATGGCGGTAATATTCTGCGCGCCGTATCCTGCAGCGATCGCCCGTTCAAACACCTGTTGGGCGGCGATCGTCAGGGGCAATTCTGTTGCCGTTGCCGTTGCTGCAGCTTCTGCATATCGCAGATCTTTGTCTACGAGGTGAATGGGAAATAGAGGGGCAGTTTGATTGGCCACGATCAGGCTACCGGCCCCCTTCGCCGCTGGGCTGATTATGGGCAAGTTGCCTAAACAACCCATTGCCTCAGCCAAGGTAAATCCCTGCCGGGTCAGAGTTGCTAAGGACTCCGCCAATGCCGCTACTTGAATGGCAAACAGGGCATTGACTGCTAGCTTCATCGCCATGCCCTGGCCAATGCCCCCAATAGCTTGCACCGATCCTGAAATCGACAAAATCGGCTCGACTTGCTGCCGCGTCGCTGTTTCACCACCGACAAGGTAGATTAGCTTGCCCGCCTCCGCCTGGGGCCGGGACCCCACTACCGGCGCATCGAGAAAAGCGGCACCGGTTTGCTGAATTTGGGTGGCGAGCGTTTGTGTCCAGTCCACTGTGAGGGTGCTGGAAGCGATCGCAATCTTGCCCTTCTGTAGGCTCTGCACAGCGCCTGTGTCGGGATGCAGCCAAACTTCGCGCGAGGCCTCGTCATCCGTCACCATGCTGATGACAACGTCGGCTTGGATTGCCGCCGCTTTGGGTGTTTGGGCATAGGTGGCCCCTTGCTCAATGAGTGCGGCGGCCCGCTCCGGGGTCCGGTTGTACACCACCAGGGGATATCCGGCGTTGAGCAGGTTTTGGGCAATACGGGTGCCCATGGCACCAAGGCCTAATAGGGCAACTGTTGTAGCATTCATGGCATCAAGTCTCCGAATTGTTCTGGGTAAGTTTTTGAGGTTAGGTCCCGCTGAGAAGCAACTTTTTTACATGGCGGCAAACTGTTTTTCCACCGCTTTGTGGTCTTGTCTCCACGCGGTATAGACCTGAGTCGCCATGGGGTCAGGAAAGATATCTTCTTGCTCTGTTTCCAGACCCTGCAAAATGGCGATCGCAATTTCCGCTGGACTGGTTTTCGCCATCTCGACACCGGCCAACATGTCGGTATCCACTGCCCCCGGAAAGACCCCGTAAACCTGGATGTTTTTATCGGCCAAACTGGCGCGCAAGGATTGGGTCATCGACCAAGCTGCCGCCTTCGAAGCGTTGTAGGCAGA
>CAZFWL010000200.1:0-5961 GCA_964522775.1 uncultured Halomicronema sp. | reverse complement strand
ATCACTTACGCATTCGCTGGATAGTTTACAGCGTCGGACTATGCCCACCCACTGATTTTTAGCTGCTGGCAGAGCAAATCGTTTAGGCTGAAAACGTGCGATCGCGGTTTTGATAATTTTATGTACGCAGTCATTTATGACGGAACCTGCAATCTATGCGTTACGCTAGTGCGCCTGCTAGAGCAGCTAGATCGAGGCAAACAGTTTCGATATGTGCCGATGCAAGACGAACGCACGTTAAGCCAGTGGCATATCACCGCTACTGATTGTGAGGCCGGGATGATTTTACTGGACCCGCAACAAACCAAGACTCGTTGGCAGGGGAGTGATGCCGCAGAGGAGATTGGCCGCTTGCTCCCGGTAGGAAATTTATTTGTGCAAGCATATCGCTCGCTCCCTGGAGCCAAGACAACTGGTGACAGCTTTTATCGATTCATCCGTGACCACCGTTATGCTCTTTTCGGCGGGCGCGATGAGCTTTATGAATCGGCTTATCAGGTCTGTGAGGGAGATCGCTGCTCGAAGGTTTAACAGCTATGAAATACAGAAAAAGCGGGAACTTTGCAGTTCCCGCTTTTTTGTGTTGAATCAAAGAGATTGAAGCCGCTGAGTCACCTCAAGCAAACTTAGTGAAAGCCCTAGTCTTCGTAGATACGACACTCGGGTGCATCGGGATTATCAGCGCAATATTGCTCAAGGCAAGTGGATGCAGTTTGCCGGCGGCGGTACATCGCCACCTGTAACTCCTCAACCGTTTCCCAAGAGATGGCTACTTCGACGTCAGCCGTGCCACGCATTTCGGTCAAACGACGGGCATGCTCTAAAGCTGCCTGCAATCGGGTTTCAAGAGAGGGAGCAGGAACTACATTAGGTGTCACCGCTGGAGCTTTTGGAGCAGAAATAGGAGTGGTGTAAGTCATAACAGTAGTGAGGTGAGTTCTATTTCTCGGACATGGCTATAGCCTAGCGATAAATATGACCAATGTGCCAGGCTTTTTAATATAAGCTTTTTCTATGTTTTATGAGTTTTTCTTACCCGTTGTCAGGAACTGTTGCTCTGCATGAAGTTACATGTTGCCCAGGCGATGCTGACCGAATTTCTAGTCTTAAGGTCTGAAGCATCTTGGAATTTCCCTTTCCCGATATAGCTGGCATATCGCCAATCTCGATCGCTGACAGGACGGTCCAGCATCTGCCGCTTCTGTCGTAAAGTGATGCCGCTTTGAGATGTGCTGTTGGGGATCGCAATTAGTGAGAATCGCTAAATTCAAGTCAGCGTAAGCTAACTAATCGCAGTAAACTGATAAGCATATATACACATAAGACTTATTGATACCCATGGCAGGCAGCGAGACTCCCGATACCCAACTTCAAAGCACCCTTTCAGAGCGTGAACTCCAGATTGTTGAGCTCGTCGCCGCAGGACTCACGAACCAGGAAATTTCTGAGGAACTGGAGATCAGTAAGCGCACGGTCGATAATCACATCAGTAATATTTTGACGAAAACAGCGACAGGGAATCGTGTTGCCCTGGTGCGATGGGCCCTGCAGTGGGGCAAGGTCTGTATCAATGATGTGAATTGCTGTACCCTGCCCAATGTGGAGCAGCAGGGATCGGTTTCTTGAACACATGGCAGATTCGATAGAGCAAAACGGCACTTCGGCTCAGAGCAACCCACCCACCGAGGCTTCAAACCCAGAACAAGTGGAGTATCGCCTGCATAGTCCCCGGTTGCCGCTGGCGGTTTATCGTGAGGTGGCGGCTCATTTACGGCAGATTGAAGGTGTCAACACGGGGTTATTGCCGCAGACTGCAAAAGAGTTTGACTATTTGCAAAGCCAAGTGGGTGGTGTGTGGATTCGCTATAACGCCAATGCTGCTGAGCAATGCCAGCCCCAGGTAGAAGCCATCTTGACTTACTATGGCGATCGCTACGGCCAGTGGGAGACCTTGAGTAAGTAAAGATTCGCGCAAGATCAAGCGATCTACGTAGGCAATTGGACAAGGCCATTTTAGGGATGCAGGCAGCCATCGTTCGCGATTGCTTTAGTTGCCACCATCCGCAATAGACTTCACCAGAGACAGTAACAGTATGACGACGATTCAAGCGCTACGGGGGACCCGTGATATTTTGCCGGAGGAAACGCCGCTCTGGCAGTGGGTGGAAACGACGGCCCGTGACTTGTTGCAGCGAGCAGCGTATCGCGAAATTCGTCCCCCGATGTTTGAGCAAACTCAGTTGTTCGAACGCGGTATTGGTGAGGCCACTGATGTCGTCGGCAAGGAAATGTATACCTTTGAGGATCGCGGTGGGCGTTCTCTCACCTTGAGACCAGAAATCACTGCCGGTTTAGTCCGGGCGGTGAACGAGCATAAGTTGACTGCTCAGGGCAGTGTGTTGCGACTGTGGCATGTGGGGCCAGCCTTTCGGTATGAGCGACCACAGGCCGGGCGGCAGCGCCAATTTCACCAGCTTGATGTGGAATTATTGGGCAGTCGCGATCCCCGAGCGGATGTAGAAGTAATTGCGATCGCGACAACCCTGTTGCAAACTTTGGGTCTCAGATCGCTCACGATGGACCTCAATTCGGTGGGCAATGGTGACGATCGCCAGCGCTATCGCGATGCTCTAGTCGACTTTTTAACGCCACATAAAGCTGATTTAGACGACGATTCGCAAAAACGGCTAACCACTAATCCACTACGCATTCTCGATAGCAAAGATGCGAAAACTCAAGAAATCGTGCAAGCGGCCCCAAATATCTTGGATTTTTTGAGTCCAGACTCGCAACAGCACTTTGATCAAGTTCAGCAGTATCTCACGGACCTCGGCATTGCCTATAACCTCAATCCTCGACTGGTGCGGGGATTAGACTATTACACTCATACCGCATTTGAAATTCAGTCCGCTGATTTAGGGGCACAAGCGACAGTGTGCGGTGGCGGCCGCTATGACGGTTTGATTGCTCAGTTGGGCGGAGCGAACACTCCGGCAATCGGCTGGGCGATCGGACTCGAACGGTTAACGCTGCTGCTCAAGCAGTTGGCGGTGGAGCCTAGCACGGCTATGGATGTGTACATCGTTTCGCGCGGCGCGGCTACAGCAGGCAAAGCGTTACAAGCCGCTCAGGTGCTCCGCCAAGCTGGATTATCCGTAGAAATGGATTTGAGCGGTTCCGCCTTCGGTAAGCAGTTCAAACGAGCCGATCGCAGTGGGGCGGTACTCTGTGTCATTTTGGGTGAAGCCGAGGCCGAACAAGGCACGGTACAACTAAAGTGGCTCACTTCAGGTGAACAATCAGAAGTCAGCCAGGAATCGTTGTCCCAAGCCGCTGATGACCTGGTGCAAAAAGTGCGTCAAGCCCAGCAAGCGACCTAATTTCGCAAACATTTGCCGGATTCGATGTAAGTCGATAGGATGACCGCTATACTGCGTAAACTTCGCACTTGCTAGCGCAGGACGGGCTATGGCGTACTGGGAGTTTTTGCTACAAAAAGAGAGCGATCGCGACTGGCTTCCGTTGGAGACGGCCCATGTTGAGATTTCCGAAGGGCGGTATCGCATCATCGCCCATAGTAGCTATTGCCAAGCCCACGTTGATATTCAACTTAGTCGTCTGTTGACTGAGCACATGCCGCCCCAACGCAAAACCCTCAAGCGCTCAGGCACGACTAATGAGAACGGGTTGATGGTGGTCATTCCATTTACCCATCTAACACCCGGACACTGGACGGTAACTTGTACGGCAACGCCGGATGCGGTCGATGCTCCATGGCAGTTTGGTGTGCAGCTAGAAGTTCTCGCGATCGAATCTGGAGCGGAGTATTGGGAAACAGAGCTTGATGAAGCATCTCTAGCGGAGCAGCTTACCCCTCCGCCCTCAGTGTCAGACATCTCGCAACCGACCGAAGAGGTCACCTTTCCCACCGCAACAGCTACTTGGACAGAAGCCGACGTAACCCCTGCGAATCCCTTCGCGATTCAGACACCGCTAGAAGATTTGCCCCTGCGTTTGCAATTACAGCATCAAGCCCTAGTAGCCCAAACAGCTGAACCTTTGGCCTTACGGGGACAAATTATGACCTTTTCCCAAGTGGAAGGTTTAGCTGGAGAAGGCACCCTATGGATACAACTACGTAACCCAGAAACAGGAGCCGTTGTCCATCAGTCTGCACAAGCCCTTTCAATTGCGGCTTTACCGAGTCGCTTTAAGGTGATGATGCCGCTGCCTAACACGGCCAGCACTCGCCTGCTAGTGGGGGAGTTGAGTCTGTGGACGGCCTCTGACCCGCCGCAAGTTCTGGCGATTCAAGGATTTACGGTCACTCTCAATCTTGATGCCCTATTAGAGGTGGTGGCGAATCAAGCCGAAAGCACAACCACCAACACCTTCGAAGATGTTGCAACAGCGAATGAAACCGCCGATTCATCGCCATCAGAAACTACTCGGCAGCGGGTCGTAGATCCTTTATCACCGCGATCGGTGCCATTTCGGCAGATTTATTTACCGTCAAGTGGCTTGACCCTGCCCCCAATCATTTATCGGCCCATCGATAAAAAAGTGGTCGGTACGCCGACATTGCCGCGATTGTCTAACGAGCCGCCGCGAGATCGCTCAACCCCTGTTTCCTCCGAAGCATCAACTTCTGCCGCCGATGTCGTCTCCAAGCCCCTTACTTTGCCTCCCATCGGGACCGCCGCTAAACCTGCCGAACCTAACATCATTGACACACCGGACTCGGAGACAGCATCACCGAACTTACCGACCATTGGCGAGCTCCCACAATCATCCGAGAGTTCAGGGCCTACTGATAATATCGCGGCACCTGCGCCATCTAATGCATCGACTGCGGCATCTCTAGGCGCTGAATTTGAGCCTGATCTGCAAGGTCGGTTTTGGAATCGACTGAGTGCTTTAGCAGAAGAAGCTCAGAAAGCGGCAGCAGAGCGGAAGACTCAACTAGAGTCTGCTGGCGTCACAGACTCGGTGGCAGGTGCAGAGAATTCATCTTCGAGTGATGCCGCCATGAGATCGGCATCTGACGAACCCATTAACTACGAAGTCGTTGTTTATGACTCGGATGATGCCCCCGCTCTCCAAGAGCTTGAGGCCACAGGAACCGACAGTGCACCCCTCGTCGAAGTGTTACAGCCAGGGGAACCTGATCGTCAAGAATTAGGTGCCATTCCGGTACCAGAATGGCTCTTCCCTCAAGGTGATTTAGTCGCAGGCGCACCTCTACCGATTACCGTCCGACTGCCTCAATATCCGAGACGGCTAGCCGTTAAGGTCTGGGTGACGGACATTCAAAGTCGCACCCTAGTAGACCGGCCTCGCTGGTTGATGAATTGGTCACCTACCCCGGAAGGCGATCAAACTGCTTTTTTACAACTTCAAGTGCCTCTCGGCAGCATCGAAGCTCGGTTAAGCGATCGCGATCGATTTGGCCACCCAGCAAGAAAGTTATAAAACCAGTCTGATTCGGGAAATTGTGCCCGCCACCTTTACTGAGTCAGGCGAGGATACTGCTCTGTAAGTCCTGCCGCACTGGCTAGATTATTAGTCCATCACGAGAAGTGAGCAGGCGATCGCTAATCGTTAAGAAATGCAGCGATGATGGCTAAGAAATTCGGCATTTCTGACCATTTCACAGTAGGCTAATTCGTAAGTTTGTTGGTGTAACATTGCTCCGGCAAGCGTTTGACGCTGTATTGAGTGATAGGAATATATAGTTTATGGCAGCTTCTTTTTTACCCACCATTTTGGTTCCACTAGTAGGTATCGTCTTCCCTGCCGCGGCAATGGCTTTTTTGTTCCTGTACATCGAACAAGACGAAGCTGCTGACGCATAACCTCTAGTCAGTTCAACTCCAAAAGATTGCAGCCTTTATCTTCCACCACTGGAAGATAAAGGCTTTCTAGTAATATTGTCCCTGATACTGCCAACAAGTCTTTGTC
>CAZFWL010000199.1:0-5967 GCA_964522775.1 uncultured Halomicronema sp. | reverse complement strand
TCACGACCAGCAGGTATTGTCATCGGGGCAGCCCTTACGTCATGAGGAAACAGCGACTTTTCCCAACCAAGAGCAGCGATCTCTAGATACTTATAAAGTGCCGGTCAAAAGTCTCGACGGGGAGTTGTTGGGGTTGATTGGCATTTGCCGCGACATTACTGAGCGCAAAGCCGCTGAAGACTATCTCAGCCGCACGAGTTCCCGATTATCTAGCCTGATCACCAGTCTCCAGGCCGGCATTTTAGTAGAAGATGAGCAGCGCCGCATTGCCTTGGCAAATCAGGAGTTTTGTCGTTTATTTGGGGTGCCCCTGACACCGGATGAACTGGTGGGGCAGGACTGTGACAGCTTAGCTGCCCAAAGCATGAGGGTGTTTGCTGACCCAGAGACGGCGGTGCAGCGGATCAACGACCTTCTGACTAAGGGGAAGCCGATTTATGCCGAAGAGATTTTTCTTGCCGATGGTCGTATTTTGGAGCGCGACTATGTCCCGATCTTGACTGGCGATCGCTTCCAAGGGCATTTGTGGCAATACCGCGACATCACTCGCCGGAAAGCCGATGAGCAAGCCTTAATGCGATCTTCCCAAGCGCTTCAGGGGTTTAGTCGGAATCTTAAACAACTGCACCGGCTAGGGCTCAAGCAGTTTGCCACGTTTGCGGACTTAGCTGCTGATTATCTCAAAACTGGCTGCCACATCATGGACTTTGCGAGTGGCCTAATTAGCACGGTTCAAAAAGATACTTATGTTCTAGAAGCGATCGAAACGACCATCGATGGCCTTTCCCAAGGCTTCTCTTGTGACCTAAGTGATACCTACTGTGCCGAGGCGATCCGAACGCGTAAAACCGTTACCCAACAAAACTTTGGGGCCACAGATAACGCAGCCAGCCATCCTGTCTATCAAGCCTTTGGTCTAGAATCTTTTATCAGCACGCCCATCATTGTCGGCGACGAGGTATACGGCAGTCTTTGTTTCTTTTCCACCGAAGTTCGGACAGCGGGCTTTGACAGTCACGAAAAAGAAATCGTTGAACTGATGGCTCAAAGCATCAGCAAATATATTCGGTCTGAGCAAATTGAGCAACAGCGACAGCAAGCCGAGGCCGCTCTGCGGGAAAGCGAAGCTCGGTTTCGACAACTGGCCGAGCACATTGACAGTATTTTTTGGATTGTCGACTCCCGAGAACAGCGGTTTACCTACGTTTCCCCGGCCTATGAAGCGATTTGGGGACAACCCGGCGAGCTCGTTATGCAAGACGCTCAGCATTGGCAATCAACGATTTATCCCCAAGACCGAGAACGCATCGCGGAGAAGAAACTGACTCCTCACCCCTACGATGAGGAGTATCGGATTCAACGACCGGATGGAGACATTCGTTGGATTCGCGATCGGGCCTTTCCCATTTGTGATGCCTCGGGGCAACCTTATCGCGTCGTCGGGATTGCCGAAGACATTACCGATATTAAGCATCAAGAACAGGCGCTGCGTCTCATTTTTGAAGGCACTGCAGCCAAAACGGGTAGCCAATTTCTACAGTCATTAGTTCGCTATTTGGCTGACGTGTTGCAGGTGCGCTATGCCTTAATCACGCAAAGAGTCAGTACCGACCCTCCTCGGGTGCAGTTTCGGGCCTTCTGGCAAAATGGACAGCTGGGTGAGAATCATGAAATTAGCCTGTGGGATGCTCCTTGCCAGCAAGTCTTAACGGGAGAAACGGTTTTCCACCCCGATGACGTACAGTCTTTGTATCCTCGGTTTCAGGCCTTCCGTGACTGGCAAGTTCGTAGCTACTTTGGGGTGCCACTGACGGATAGCGATGGTCAAGTTATCGGGCATTTAGCCGTGCTCGACGATCGCCCCATGCAACCAGAGCGTACCCGAGAGCTGATTTTGAAAATCTTTGCTGCGCGGGCGGGGGCCGAGTTAGAGCGCCAGACCTATGAAAATGCCATACAAGTAGCTCGCGAAAGCGCCGACGCGGCGAATCGAGCCAAGAGTGAGTTTTTAGCCAACATTAGTCACGAGTTGCGGACACCACTCAACTCGATTTTGGGGTTTACTCAGCTGCTCTTGCAAAAAGATGTCATGGATGCCCAAGGTCGAGAATATCTGAACATTGTTTATCGCAGCGGGGAACATTTACTGGCGCTGATTAACGATGTTTTAGAGATGTCGAAAATTGAGGCGGGCATGCATTCGCTAGTCTCTCAGCCTTTTGACTTGCACGCGCTGCTCCACAATCTTGAAGAGCTATTTCGGCTACGGGCTAAGGCCAAGAGCCTTGATCTGACCATCATTTGTGACCCAGCGGTACCGCAGTATATTGAGACCGATGAAAGCAAGCTGCGCCAGGTTTTAATTAATTTATTGAGTAACGCCGTCAAGTTTACCCAGTCGGGCCAGGTGACGCTAGCGGTCAATCTGAACCATGACCTTCACAAAATGGCCCATCCCCCCGATAGCGTCACAATTTATTCACAATCTCCTTCTAAAGTGTTGGCATTCGCTGTTAAAGATACGGGGCCTGGTATTGCCGCTGATGAACTCGACCAACTTTTCAACCCGTTTACGCAAACTAGCGCCGGCTCGCGATCGCAGGAAGGTACAGGATTGGGGCTGTCAATCAGTCAACGATTTGTGCAGTTGATGGGGGGCGAGATTCAGGTGCAATCGACGCTCAATTTGGGATCGACGTTCTCATTTTGTATTCGAGCACTCCCCGTTGCTGATAGTGCTGTTTTGGAGGCGTCGTTGCCAGAGCCCAAGGCAGTGGAAGCATTAGCGCCTGGGCAACCTGATTACCGAATTTTGGTGGTCGAAGATCAGCCTGCTAATCAGCTCTTGTTGGCACAAATCCTAGAATCGGCAGGATTCACGGTGAAGACCGTTGATGACGGTCAAGCCGCGGTTGTGGCAGCCCGAGATTGGCTACCCCACTTGATTTGGATGGATATTCGCATGCCTAACCTGGATGGTTATGAAGCGACCCGTCAAATTCGAGCGGCTAGCCTATCCCCTCGTCCCGTTGTTATTGGCCTCACTGCCAATGTTTTTGAAGATGAGCGTAGTCGGGTCATTGCCGCGGGGTGTGACGACTTTATGCGGAAGCCGTTCGCCGCAGAGCAAATCTTCCGCGCCATGGCACGGCATCTGCCGATTGAATATGTGTATGAAGCCGATGCGGCAGCCGCCTTGCCAGAGGCAGGGGCGGCTAGTCCGGAAACCCAGTTGATGTCCGTAGA
Source organism: uncultured Halomicronema sp. (assembly GCA_964522775.1). Lineage (GTDB taxonomy): Bacteria > Cyanobacteriota > Cyanobacteriia > Phormidesmidales > Phormidesmidaceae > Halomicronema. The sequence continues at coordinate 2,721 of CAZFWL010000199.1, read as the reverse complement.
CACAGTGCTTTCAGCTTGCCAGAACCTACCTTTACCCTGGATTGACGCGATGCGGCAAGCTGCGATTAGAGGTGCTGATGAGCAAATGTTGCAGCTGCTGACTGACCTGCCAGCGCATCAATCAGACCTAGCTGAAACGTTGCGTTCTTGGATTCAAGACTATCAATTCAGCCACATTCTGGAAGTCCTGCCCTCTGAGTAACCTCTACCAATCCACCGACAACTGGGGCAAAGCACTGATTGGGTGATTTGACGACCCGGTTGTTTTGTTTGGCCTACTGCGACATGATGCTAAACAGCTTACAGTCCCAATTAATTGATTATGAGCCAGTAGTGGTAGAGCGCCAGACGTCACTGCTAGAAGCGATCGCGGCTTTGAGACAAGCTGACTTTACGGCTATTTGGGTGACTGAAACCAATCCGGCAGGCGAGCAGCAGTTATTAGGCGCGGTGTTTCCAACTCAACTGCTGCAGGCAGTGGCGATCGCCGCTAATCCATCGGCAGATGGCGTCGAGTCGGTGATGCGCCACCTACCACTACTCAGCTTGAATGAGGCTCTGTCCATAGAATCTTGCTTAGAGTATTGCCTTCAGCACCAAGTCGATTTCTTGCCGATCGCCCATCCGAATCAGACTTTTGCGGGTGTCATCAGTAAGTGGAAACTCCTGGAGCACTATCAAAAATTTGGCAGCATCAACCACTTAGCTCAGGTATTTGAGGGTTCACTCGACGGCCTGTTGATCATAATGTGTGACCAGCCGGTGAGCTGGCACGATGGCATCGATAAAACCACTGTCATTGAAGAAATTTTTGCTCGTCAGCGCACGATCTATGCCAACAATACGTTCTTGGAACAGACCGGTAGTCGTCGCCGCGACCTCATCGGGCAGCCCTTAACCGAACTTGTCTCTTTAGAGTTACCGAGCGAAAAATTTAAGTGGCAGCGTTTTTTTGATACTGGCAGCATGAGAGCCACGGTGCAGGAATGTCGGCAAGAGGATGGCCACTCAACTTGGCTCGAAACCCATTACACCTGCTTGTACGATCAGCAAAGGCGAATTATTGGTCATTTTTGCATTCGCCGCGACGTTTCTTATTACCGAGAAATTGAATCTCGCTTGAGGCAGCAAGAACGCTATCTCTACATTCTCGTCGCCATTCAGCAACAGCTATTGGCCTCTAGTCACCGCTTTCTTACCTATGATCTCAACCAACAAGCGTCCTCTCAAGCTCTGGGCTCGCGGTTAAGTTTTCGCTCCGCCCTACAGCCGCTAAAAACGACTTACCAAGAAATTTTGCGGCAGCTAGGACAAACGGCTAGTGCCTCCAGAGTTTACCTATTTGAGAACGATGCCGATGGCCATTGCATGAGTCAGCAGTTGGAATGGTGCGCTGAGGGCATTCAACCAGAAATTGATAATCCCGTCCTCCAAAACCTGCCATATGAAGAGTTCTTTCCCCGTTGGCTAGAAGTATTGGCTCGAGGCGACACCATTAATGGCGTCGTGAGTGAGTTTCCCGAATCGGAAAAAGTCATTTTGACGGCTCAAGATGTCTTAGCTGTCTTGGTTCTTCCCCTCATGGTTGAGGGGGAGTTTTGGGGATTCATTGGGTTCGACAACTGCCAAGCCGCAGCACCTTGGGCCGATTCCGAAGTGACTCTACTGGCAGCGGCCGCCGCCGCCCTATCGATGCATCTTGAGAATTGCCAAGTCGCTTATTTGCGGCACCGGACTTTGCATCGAGAACGCCTGACGCATCGACTCATCAACCAAATGCGCCAGACGCTCCAAATTGAGGATGTACTGGAGACTACCACGCACCAGCTACGGGAATTACTCCAGTGCGATCGCACCGTTATTTACCGCTTCAATTCTGACTGGAGTGGCAGTTTCGTCGCAGAATCGGTAGCTCCTGATTGGACCCCACTCACTCAGATTTACTATCGGTCACCCCATTTAGAGAGCCTTGCAGTCAGCTATGACACTTGTCAGGTAGAAAACTGGCAACCCTCTACCTCATTTGATGTCGATACCTATTTACAAGATTCCAAAGGAGGCGCGTATCGCCAGGGGAAATCTTGCAGTAGCGTTGACGATGTCTTTCAAGCCAACTTTGAGGCTTGTTATCTTGAATTAATGACTCAAATGCAAGCTCGCGCCTATTTAACCACCCCGATTTTTGTGGGCGATCGCTTATGGGGGTTGCTAGCCAATTACCAAAACAACGGGCCGCGCCAGTGGGAAGCCAGCGATATCAACTTGGTACAGCACATCACCACCCAGTTGGGCGTAGCTTTACAGCAAATTGAATTATTAGAGCAGTCTCGACAACAATCACTCGCACTTGCCAAGGCCAATGTAACGGCAGAAACCGCGATTCAGGCGAAGAACGAATTCCTAGCCAACGTTAGCCACGAATTACGGACGCCGCTCAACGCTATTTTAGGATTCAGCTCAATTCTGAGTGACGAGATCAGTTCTGCGGCCGCCGAGACAACCGTCGTAGAACAGCAGAAATATGTTGACAGGTTAATAGAACAGCAGGAATACGCTGACATTATCGGTCGCAATGGTCGTGATCTTCTCACGCTGATCAACAACGTCCTTGAAGTGGCCCGGCTAGAGGCTGGACAAAGTCAGCTTTTATCTCGCTCCTTTGACTTGCATCAACTGCTGCACGAGTTGCAGACCTGGCTGGAGGGAAAAGCCCAGCTGAAA
>CAZFWL010000198.1:0-5980 GCA_964522775.1 uncultured Halomicronema sp. | reverse complement strand
TGCCATTGCCCCAGAGCGGCAGGTTAGGGCTGGCGCTCCAATTTCAAAGCATTGCAGCGGGAGTGACGGAACAGGTGGAACGGCTGCAGGCGATCGCGCAAACACACCAGCTCCAGTCACAAGTGTTCACTGACGCCGCTGATGAGCAGTTCTGGGAGGGGCTCGGCGACACGGTGTTTGCTCCGCAAGATGGCGATGTCGCGATCGCTAAACTAGGCATTCTCCCCGCCCAAGCGGTGTCGCTGATCAACTTTTTGGATAAGACCCTGGCGGCGGATTCTTGGCAAGCACGGATTCATGCCAGTAGCGGTATTGGGACGTTGCGCTTACAGGCAGATGGGAATTCCGTTCAAGCGCTGCAAGCGGTGCGATCGCACTGTCAAGCCGATGGTGGCTATCTCAATTTGTTAGTTGCCCCTCCAGCCTGGAAAGCGCCGTTCGATGCTTGGGGAATTGCTCCGGCTAGCCAACTGTTGATGACGCGCCTGCGAGACAACTTCGATCCGCAAACTCGATTTAGCCCTGGTCGCATGGGGTAAGCCAAATGGCCTGATCGCAATTGGGAGCGACACCATCGCATTCACCTTTGTATTCAGAAGCATTGCGGCGACCCCCATCAAATCCAAAAGTATTCCTATAATGGGCGTCGTTCTCATGCTCTGAGGAGGTCGCTCTCATGTCCCTTGGCCCTGTCGAAATGCTGCTGGTGAAATTTCCCGGCAACCAATTTACTGGCGAAATTGTCCCGGCGTTGCAAGAGCTGGTGGATAACAACACCGTGCGCATTCTGGATTTGCTGTTCATCAAAAAGGACGCCGATGGCAGTTTGACCATTATCGAAGTGGACGAAGTGGATGAAGATGAGGTCTACGATGCCTTTGATCCACTGGTGCCAGAGGTCAACGGTTTTTTATCGGAAAGCGACGCCATCACGCTGGCGGAATCTTTAGAGGTGAATTCCTCGGCGGCTTTGCTACTGTTTGAAAACGTCTGGGCGACTCGCTTTCGGGATGCGATTGTCAATGCCAAGGGCCAGGTGCTGCTCAGCGAGCGCATTCCCCACCGCGTCATTGAAGCCCTGAGCGCTGAGCAACCAGAACCGATCGCGTAGGTTCTGACGTTGGTATTTGTGATATTTCGATCAATTCATTTCAATTCATTAGGAGTTTGGTTATGCCCCGTAGAGGAAGACGTGGTCCCACAGTCAATGTGCAACGTAGAGGCCCCGGATTAGTGAGAACCATGGCCCGTACCGCAGTGATTTCAGGTACGGCGACAGCGACGTCACGAGCCGTGGGCGGCGCGATGAATAACCGTGCTCAGCAATCGCAGCAGCAACAGATTGCGAATAATGCGGCAATGCAGTCGCAAATGGAACTGGAACAAATGCGGGCCGACATGGCGGCCTTGCAGGCTCAGCAGGCGATGGCTGCCACCCCGATGCCCGCCCCCGCTGCGGCAGCAGCGGCCCCTAGCGATGATTTATTAGGACAGCTGCAAAAGCTTGCTGACCTGAAAGCTGCTGGTGCCCTGACTGAAGAGGAGTTCCAACTGGCTAAGGCCAAATTGCTGGCTGGTTAAGTGCTGAATGGTGTTGTGGGGACGGCGATCGCTGTCTCCACAAAGCTGCTGATAGGCCCGCTGACAAACGGGACAGTGGCGGTGCAAATGATCACTATTGAAATATGACCCCCCGCGATCGCTAGAGCAACACGGTACGCTGGAAATCATTGACCCGCAGTTCGCGATCGCACCTATGCAAACGGCTGATTCTCCCAATTCTTCTTCAACGCCTCCCTCGCAACAATCTTCTCCAGCATTGCCCAACCAGGGGTTTGATCCGCAGCATCCGCCTGAGCAAGGGCTCATTGATGCTTGTGTGCACTGTGGTTTTTGCCTCACGACTTGCCCGAGCTATCGAGTCATTGGCAAAGAAATGGACTCGCCGCGCGGTCGCATTTACTTGATGGATGCGATTAATCAGGGAGAAGTGCCATTTTCGGAGACGGCAGTAGAACACTTTGACTCTTGCTTGGGCTGTTTGGCCTGCACGACGGCTTGCCCGTCGGGGGTGCAGTACGACCAGCTGATTGCGGCGGTGCGGCCCCAGGTGCAGCGTAATCACGAGCGATCGCTGCCGGGAAAACTCCTCCGCACGTTGATTTTTCAACTCTTTCCCTATCCCGATCGCATTCGTCTGTTGCTGACGCCGTTGGGCCTGTATCAAAAGCTGGGCGTCTCAAAACTCGTCCAGGGGTCTGGATTATTGCAGCGACTGTCGCCTAATCTAGCGGCGATGGAGTCGCTGTTGCCGACGGTTACGGCTAAGTCTTTTCAGGACAATTTCCCGGAGGTGATTCCCGCCCAGGGAGAAAAGCGCTATCGCGTGGGCATGATTTTGGGTTGTGTGCAGCGGGTCTTTTTCTCCGATGTGAATGAAGCTACCGCGCGAGTGCTCTCGGCCAACGGCTGCGAGATTGTGATTCCCCGCAGCCAGGGCTGCTGCTCGGCGTTGCCCGCCCACCAGGGGGAAGAAGACCAGGCTCAAGTCTTGGCGCGACAGATGATCGATGCCTTTGAGGGCACGGACGTTGACTATGTGGTGATCAACGCGGCGGGCTGTGGCCACACGCTAAAGGAATACGGCCATATCTTGCAGGACGACGACGCGTATCGCGATCGCGCCAATACTTTTTCTGCCAGTGTCCGCGATGTGCATGAATTCCTAGCGGAAGTAGGACTCACGGCGGAACTCCACCCCATTACCGACGGGCCACTGCCGCTGGTGTATCAAGATGCCTGCCACCTGCTGCACGGCCAAAAGATCAGCGTGCAGCCCCGGCAAGTGCTCAAGCAAATCCCCCACGTGCAAATTCGGGAACCGATTGATGCGGCGCTGTGCTGTGGCAGTGCAGGGGTTTACAACATGCTGCAGCCGGAAGTGGCAGAAGAGCTGGGGCAGATGAAAGCGCAGAATTTGCTCAATACGGGGGCCAAGCTGGTGGCGTCTCCTAACCCCGGCTGTTCACTGCAAATTTTGAAGCATCTGGAAGCGCAAGGTCATGACCTACCGCTGATGCACCCGATTGAACTGCTGGATCGGTCGATTCGTGGTGAAAAGCTGGACAGTTAGCCCTAATTCTTAAACTTTTCGGCGGAGCGATCGCCCGCAGGAAAAGCAGAGTGCTACAATCATTGCTGGCCCAGGGCACGTAGCTCAGTTGGATAGAGCATCAGATTCCGGTTCTGAGGGTCGGGGGTTCGAATCCCTCCGTGCTCGTTACTAAAGCAAGATATACCAAATGGGTTGAACTGTCTTCATAGGGAGTTCAACCAAACGAGGCATTCATTCATTACCTTGTGTCTTGATAAGGGGATAGATGCCAAGGATGTCGCTAAATGGGTGGGAAACTCCCCTGAGATGATCTATCGGCATTACGCTGGCAGGAATCCGAACATCAATGTGCCTGAGTTGTAGGGTTCCATTAGAATTTCTATTGGAACAAGACACGTCGCGGGAAATAGAGAAAAGATGCTGCCCAGTTTCTTGTCTATGACCGGGTAGCTACGTTCAGCAATCGAGGAAGACATGTCTATAGAATATCCATGGCAATGGGATATTACTGATCTAGAAAACCTCATCGGTCAGCCTGAGTCTTTGCGGCTGGAATTCAAAGATGCCAAACTTCTTGACTTACAGATAAGAGGTAATGATGTCAATAAAATTGTGACTAAACTCAGCAAAGAAGTGTCCGCATTTGCCAATACAGAAGGTGGAACACTCATCATCGGGATTGAAGAAGATAGAAAAAGCAGGCCCCGAGTCGCCTCAAAAATTAGTGGTGTTGATCCTGACTACTGGAATCCAGAAAAACTTCAGCAAAGCATTAGCTCCAATATCAGCCCTCCACTTCCTGGTATCCGAGTCCAGCCTGTCTACCTAGATGAAGAGCGTTCAAGCTGCGTTTACATCATTCATGTTCCAGCAGGTACAACAGCATATCAGGCAAAAGATTACATCTACTATGGAAGGTCTGAGTATGAATCAAAAGCACTTCCTGATCACGAAATCAGGATGCGGATGTTCCGAGAAAAGCTCCCTGAAGCAGAAGTGATTATACAAAAGGCCTCTGTTTTTGAGAAAGAAATTGATCTCGAATCTGAAATCAAAACCGACACTTATACCAGAAATAATTATGCCATGTGGATTCAACCCGAGGAGCCAAAGGCAGCTGCATCGAAGTGGAAAAAGAAGATAAAAGCGTATTCATTTGAAGTTCTTCTAAAGAATATCGGAGAGATGACTATTAGGTCTTTTAGGTGCGAGGTTGAATTCAAAAAGTCAGCTTTTCTTGAAAAACATGTTTCTCAAAAAGCTTTGGTAAGTCGCCAATTTTTCTGCAAGGATGGATGGCAAATGCTGAGGAATGATTCATTTGGAATGTTTACGAGTGAAAAGTCGTCCGAGAGACCTAAAATGCAGGTCAATATTTATCCTGACGATACTTACGATTTAGGCGCATTTAATTTTAACTTGCCTTCAGAAGCAGAAGTGTCGGAAGATGATTTAATCCTCAAATGGAAGCTTTATTTAGAAGATAGATCGCCATGCGAAGGAGAAATCGCAATAAGAGAGGCTCTGTTTAAACCTACTTCTCAATCTTGAGGATCAAGTTGATTCTATGTGCTCCAGGCGCTTCTTTCTGTTGAGTCAACTTTTAATGGAATTTCCATTGAAATAGAAAGAGTCTAAGGAATTCTTCGAATCCATAAGGGCGGAGCTTCCAAAGCCCCCTCAAAGTACTTCGCATGACAGGATGCTAAAGTCGGCTTCGTGATGCCCCTATTCGGTATTTCATGAAAGGAGGTACTGTTGACGGGTTCCTGATACTGAGGAAGCACAAACCCTGATAAGTAACTAATAACCCTCAAACCTTCCCTGTTATCCCTTGCATTGACAATGATCTTTGTGTTGTCAGGAAGGGGGGCATCCCACGTCAGACATTGGTGAGGGGCGATCGCTGACTCTGATATCTGTCAGTGCTACGCTTTACGCAGAAAATGCGGCAGAGTGAGCGTTATGACATACATCACAATTAACCTCTCAGACAGCCAGCTTCAAGCCTTGCGAGATCTTGCAAACGCCCAAGGTGTTGAGGTGGATACCTTATTGCGAGCTAGCTTGGTGGACTGGCTCACGTCTCAAAAAACAGACTTTCTCGATGCTGCCGATACCGTCCTCACCAAGAATTCTGAACTCTATCGGCGTCTCGCGTAATGCGCTATTTGAGCCTGATAGAAGTCTTAGAACTGCATCGCAGAATTATCAATCAGTCAGGGGGAAAGTTAGGAGTTCGGGATTTTGGTCTATTAGAATCCGCGATCGCTCAACCTCGCATGACCTTCGGCGGTGAAGAGCTGTATCCCAGTCTCGTGGAAAAAGCCGCTGCCTTCGGGTTTGCCCTCATCATGAATCATCCCTTTGTGGATGGTAATAAACGAGTGGGACATGCCACCGCCGAAGTCTTTTTAGTGCTAAATGGTCTGGAAATCGTGGCATCAGTGGACGAACAAGAACGACTGATGTTAGCAATCGCATCCGGCGAAATGAAGCGAGAAGCTTTTGTTGCTTGGTTGCGGCAGTATGTCGTCCCTCGATAACGCTGGAAGCAATCGTCCTTTTCCACACGTCGAAACTGGTGATGTTCAAGGTAGAGGTGCGATCTCTTATTACCTTACGGTGACGCTGGCACTGGGTAGCGCGATCTCGACAGGCATAGAAAGCGAGGGGGGGAGAGAGATCGCTAGCTGATTAGCAGAGTATCCACTAGGCTATATTCACGCTTTCTGAAACTTCGAGCAGGATGTGGGTTTATGGGCGCGGCAACGTCATCCTTGGCTTCCCTGACGGATCAGCTGAATGAATACTATGGTCAAGTCAAGCAATTGATCTTGGCGCGACAGCATCCCGTGAGTGGGT
>CAZFWL010000197.1:0-5987 GCA_964522775.1 uncultured Halomicronema sp. | reverse complement strand
TGAGGCCTCAACCTTAGAGTTTGGCATTGACTTACCAGGGCAGAATGGAGTGGCTGGTGTCGCTGGCACGAACAACGCTGACGGTGTAACTGGGACAGTCCCCCCCCCTGGCGTATTGGAGCCGACGCCTGTTACCCCAGCGACCCCAACCACTCCGGCAATACCGGCCACTCCAGTGACACCGGCCACTCCGGCAATACCGGTGACTCCAGCCGTGCCAGGCGAACCTGGGATACCGGCGACTCCAGCTGAACCGGATGAACCGGATGAATTTCAAGAACCTTAATGTTTGAAAAACAACACTAATTTACGCTGGTCGAGCTACTTGTCTCTCATAGTTAGCGCGTTTGAATACTGCCAAAGAGACAGACGATGACGACTGCAACTTTTTTGGCAAGAAAGCCAACTCATGGGAAAGGATTTTCTATCCTAATGGAGGAGTCTTGGCACGGTAAATCGGTGTGTTTTCAGGAAAGATACTCAGACCAGCTCAGAAGCTCTGGCAGCGCTTTAGTGTCAACGAAGCGCAGATTGCCGCTCATTTAGAAGCGGTGCGGCAACAACTGCCGACGACTGAGGTGATTTTGCTTGGTAAACCCCAGACTGGCAAAAGTTCGATCGTCCGAGGTATGACCGGGCAGTCGGCGGATATTGTTGGCCAAGGATTTCGGCCCCATACGCGCAGTACGCACCAATACCCCTATCCTTCTGCAGAACTGCCGCTGCTCATTTTTACTGACACGATGGGGCTGGGGGATGTGACAAGAGATCCGGCGGTCATTATTGATGATTTAAAGCAGTCTCTTAAGCAAGATGCGGCGCGATCTCGCCTTTTTATCTTGACCATCAAAATCAACGACTTTGCTAACGACAGTCTGTGTCAAGTCGTCGCTCAGCTCAGAAAAGCCTTTCCCCAGATTCCCTGCATATTGGCCCTCACCTGCCTCCACGAATTGTATCCATCGCCGACTGACGACCACCCACCATATCCACCTCGGTTTGAGGCCATTCTGCGGGCGGCTCGGACGACCCAAGAAAATTTTGAGAAGCTCAGCGATCGCACCATCCTGCTCGACTTTACGTTGGAAGAAGATGATTACCACCCAGTGTTGTATGGCATGCCCGCGCTGCAACGGGCGTTAGATGATTTATTACCTCGAGCCCAAGCGCAAACTGTACACCAACTCCTGACAACGGATGCTCAAGGCAAGGCCATTAGCGACCTGTATCGGCGGGTAGCCCAGCGTTACATCAATGCCTTTGCCGTTATCACTGGGGTAGCAGCAGCCGTGCCGCTTCCCTTTGCCACCATGCCAGTCCTCACCAGCCTACAGATTTCCATGGTGATTGCCCTAGGGCGGGTCTATAACCAGACGCTGACCTTAAGTCAGGCAATGTGGATCATTGGCACTCTGGCCAGCGGCTTTTTTGCCCGAGCCATCGGTCGTGAGCTCGTGAAGTTTATTCCTGGCGTTGGTAGCCTGGTGGCGACGTCATGGGCCGTTGGCTATACCTGGGCACTGGGCGAAGGAGCATGCCTCTATTTTGGTGATTTAATGGCGGGTAAAACTCCAGATTCCAAGGCCATTCAAGCCATGATGAGTCAGTCGTCTCCCCCTCTTCCTACGGCCAAATTGCCCGGGACTAATGTGACTAATCCCTCCTTGCCTCAACCCACCGCTAATTTGCCGAGTCGCGCCGACTTGCAAGATGAAGCAGACAGGTGATGGCCCGAGCGTTAATGAATGGTGGTACCGACAATAAAGGGAGCACAAGATGTTAAATCTACGCCGCTGGCAATGGTTTGTGCTCGCAGTACCTCCCTTGGGGTTGCTTGGAGGAGGCGCGATCCTAGCAGGGGTGCAGTTGCACGCCTGGGGATTGAGTTGGATCTGGGCAATAGTCGCGATCGCCAGCATTCTTTGGCGCTGGCTGTTTAGCCAGTGGAGCAAACCCGATCCGTCAGTCCTGGAAGAAAACCTCGCGGCGGTGCGATCGCAGCTACAAGATACCTTGAGCGAAACGGCCCAAACTGTGCCGACAGAGGAACTTGAGGCCGTACTCCAACGAACCTTAGAAACCTCAAGTGCTGACTTACCGCTGTGGGAAGACTGGCAAACTTTTACCCAGCGGTGTCAGACCATGATTCGAGATATCGCCAGGCTTTATCATCCCGAAGAGAAGTATCCCTTACTCAATATCTACGTTCCCCAGGCCTACGGTCTGATTCGTGGCACCGTAGACGACTTGGATCGTTACATGAGCGTAGCTGCCCCAGCCCTCAATAAAGTAACGGTCGCCCAGGTCTACCAGACCTATCAGACCTATCGCACCCTGGAAACGCCATTGAAGCGGGTTTGGAAAGTCTTCGGGCTGAGTCGGTGGCTATGGAATCCGATTGGCGCAGTGGCCAGGGAAGTGGGGCGCCCCTTTGCCAATCAAGCCAACCAGCAGATGCTGGTAAACTTTAGCCAAACCCTGAGAGAAACTGCGCTGACCATTTTGTGCAAGCAAGCGATCGCCCTTTACAGTGGCGACTCCGTCCTAGAGCTCACCCCCAGCAATGCTAGCGACACCCAAAGCCAGAGCCTACGAGAACTGATGGAGGCTGCCGAGCCCACGCAGGAAATCGCAGCAGAACCGCTGAATTTGTTGCTGGTAGGTCGCACGGGGGCGGGTAAAAGTAGCCTGATCAACACGATCTTTCAACAAGAACGTGCCGCCGTCGACGTACTACCGAGCACTGACCAAATCACTCAATACTGCTGGGAAACCCCTGCTGATGAAGTTCTCAATCTTTGGGACACGCCGGGTTATGAGCAAGTCGATCGCGCCGACTTGCGACGACAGGTGCTTGAGCAAGCGCTCCAGGCGGACGCCATTTTGCTGGTTAATCCGGCTCTTGATCCGGCCCTCGAAGCTGACATTACCTTTTTGCAAGAGTTGTCAGATACTGGCCAAACCATTCCGAGTTTGTTGGTGCTCACGCAAGTTGATCGCCTGCGGCCTTTTCGGGAATGGTCACCACCTTACGATTGGCATGAGGGCGATCGCCTGAAAGAGCAAAACATTCGTGCGGCGGTCGCTTACCGGCAACAAGAACTCAGTCAGTGGGTGAAGTACACCTTACCCATCGTGACTCAATCTGTTGCTGACTCGCGGGATCCATGGGGAGAAGATGCCCTCGCGATTCAACTGGTTAAGGCGATCGCTCCGGTCAAGGCCAGTCGATTGGCCCAGTTTCTCCGCAGCCGCGACGCTCGGATTGCCGCCGCGATTCAACTCATCGAGCGCTACGCCATCAAAATGACGAGTGGTCAGGGCATGATTGCCCTGGTAAAAACCCCCTTGTTCGCCTTTCTCTCAGCCCGTTTTGCCGGTGTGCCAGAGTTCGGCAACTTATTAGCCCAAGCGATTCCGGCCGAGCAAGTACCCGTTGTCGCCAATAAAATACAGCTCACCTATGAGCTGGCTGGCTTACTGCATGAGCAAAATAGCCTCTTCCGCCCGAATGAAATGCGAAAACTGTGGCCGCTGTTGCTACAAGGTAGCGATCGCCCGCCCGCCCAAAATGCCTGGGCTTGGGGACAAGCGCTGGTGGAATATTGGACCCAAGATCTCACCGCTGATGCCCTCAAAACTCGCTTCGATCATCACCTGAGCCAGTCTGACGCCATGCCTGCTAATATTCGCAGCGCGAACAACAGCAAACCTTAAGCGGTAGTCCTTAAAAGGTAAGGATATCTGGCAACTAGCAGATGCGATTGCGGTTTCTATTGGGTAACTATAGCTGAGTGATGCTGTTCCCATGGCTGATGTCAGCTGACTTACCCGCTTGCTCCTCTCAGCGAGTCGTCCAAAATGGCAAGATTCATAATGGCAAGCAAAATCACAAGTGCCAAGACTGTGGTCGTCAGTTTATCCAAGACCCGCAAAACAAAATTATTAGCGATGCCACCAAGCATTTAATTGATACCACGTTTAGGATTACCGATCTCTGTCAGGCAGGCATGAGAGGACATCCGTGTAAGAAACCTGGAGGTCTGTCCCTTGATGGGAAGGTTCTCCTGATCGGTCGTGAATTGTCTTTAACAAAGGACACTTTCGCCCCAGACCTTTAGATTGATTGCGTATGATTGACCCAAGTATTGCGGTGCATCGAATCATCAAAATTTATTAGCGTCGACTAAAAGGCCATTCAAGCTATGAGTCAGCCTAGCTTTAGTAGTTATCTCAAGATGCTCAGCAGCTTGTTAAGGCATAAGGGTGTCTGGCTACAAGAAGAGTCTCAAGACCTGGCTCGACTGTGTCAGCTCTACGGCAAACAACTGGCTCTCAGCAATGAAGACCGCAAGGTTTTGTTGATGGCTGCCTATTGCAAAAACCTGGGGGCGCTCTACATCAGTGATTATTTGCTAGAGCACGAATTTCGCGATCATCGCCACATGATGACGGCTTTAAGCCCTTGGTTTGTAGAAAGTGTGCGCATTGCCCGGGAGGCTGATTTAGATGCAGTCGCCACAATTCTGGAGGAATATCACCAGCGCAAGGTGCCCCAGGGCCAGCTAGCGCGCGTTTTTCAAGTTTTGAACACCTGGGTGGCCTGCCAACAAGAACGGGGTTGGCGACATCCCATGAGCGAACGCGAGGCCCGCGTCATTCTGGAGCAGCGAGCCCGGTTGAAATGGTCAGACCCGCTGATCGTTAGGCATTTTGTTCACTTTTTTGATCAATCGGGTGAGCAGTTTCGTCGCCCGCGATCGCAAACTCAGAACCTGGCAGTGCCCGCCGAACAAACAGCCCCCTAACCGACCAATCGGCAGCACCCTGATCAAGCGGTAACCGCCCACGTCACCCCTGACTTGACCAAGGACTATTCGCAAATCCCATAGTCACGCCATTGAGGGAGCGTCTTTTGCAAAAAGGTTTCAGCGAGTTGGGTCGCGTAGGGCAAAAGTTCGTCGCGCTTGGTGAGGGGCTTGCCTTGCTGACTTAAACCTTTACCTAAAACCAACAACCGCTCAACGAGGGCGGCCCCTAGCTCAGCGGGTGAGCCTTGCGGCTGGTCGAAGGTGGCAGTCAGCAACATCAAATCCACATCAGTCACAGTAATAACGTGACCGAGTTTGCTGGCGATCGCAAATCGATAGGGGGCACCGTTAGTTGTTGCGATCGCGATTGCCCGATTCAGCGCTAGGGCCGGGCCGCGATCGCTAGGCGGACGGTAAAAGCCGACGTGTCCTTCATTCAACATGAAGGAAAGAGCCTGCATCATATCTCCTAGCCCTAGCGGTTGACTGGTGGAAACTTGCATCAGCTCCTTAACGGTTTTGGGGCCGGACGCCAGTTGGTCGTAGAACCGGTTGTAAATTTCTGCCTTGCCCTTTAGCTCGCCGATGGAGGTTTTGAATTTGAGTTCGTCATCAGCGGGGGGACGATTGAGCAACACAAACGACAGCTGCAATAAGGTCTGCTGTCGTTGGGCCGTCCACATCGGGGCCGCCCCTCGACTGAAGACATCACGGCGAAAGCTCTGATTGATCAGCGTGTCGATCATCACCTCTTGCACAATGGGGTCGGTGTAGTCCTGCACAATGTCTTTGAACTTTTGGGGCATGAAGCTGCGCAAAAAGAGATCGCCCATGCTGGCGGTGCCCACATAGTTCAGCTTGGCGGGTTTCACCTCTTCCACCACTTGGTCAAACCAGCGGGGATGCCAATTGTCATGCAAATATTCCTGCACCAGATAAGCGCGATCGTGCTTGGCGACTTTGTCCAACATGGCTTTCATGCCAGGCAGCATGCGAGTCATGCCGGGTTGTGCTTCTGTCAGGGTCTCTAGTCGTTTAATGCCCGTTTCGATCGCCTTCACTGACTCCAGGCTTTCGGTGGTTTGCCACAGCCGCATCAAATGCTGAATCGGATGGGACGAAAACCAGGCAGGCAGGGCATTGTAGCTGAGATAAATCAACGCACCCGCTCGCGAT
>CAZFWL010000196.1:2914-5989 GCA_964522775.1 uncultured Halomicronema sp. | reverse complement strand
GGATGAAAGAGCTGACCGATCAATTGATTAATGCCTGAAAAGCCTTCAGAATCATCGCTGACTGATGACGTCCAACTACATACAGGTATCCAGCAATTTAATCAGGGTGATTATTACGCCTGCCACGACACGCTGGAAGCCATTTGGATGGAAGCTGAAGTCGTTGAAAAACCGTTTTTTCAAGGCATTCTTCAGTTAGCAGTCGCGCTTTATCATCTTGGTAACCATAATTGGCACGGCACAGCCATTTTGCTCGGTGAGGGCATCAGGCGGCTGGAACCCTTTGAGCCTGGCTACCGCGGTGTTGATGTCACGGCATTGCTGGATTGCGCCAGCGTTTGGTTAGAGGCTGCGCAGCAGCTGGGAGTCGAGCAAGTGGTCGCCTTAGCCGAGGCTTTACAACAAAGTCAACTTGGTCAGGCCCCGACCCTGACTGCCTTCGCTCTCCCCCACTGGCAGATTCACTATGATGCATCTGCCGATGACTGACAGATTGAATGTCATCAAGTGTGTACATAAACGGCAGAATAGATCGGCGATCGCACAAAAATTAATACGGATGCGCTGCCGCCCGCTGGAACTGAGAATAATGAGTCAGCGTCTTAACCCATTAATATGAGAGGCAGAGAATGGCCGGGCAGGCTTGGGTATCAATCATGAGGCATACGAAAATTTTGCATCGGGGATGGCGATCGCTCTTCGCAGGAGCCACTTTGGCTGGCTTGGGTTTTTGGTTGGCGATCGCGCCGACTCCCAGTGACCGCGCCTTGGCGCAAACTGCGAATCCTGGCGTCATCACCTTAAGAGCTGATATTCAAGAGGCCAATGCCAATACGGGGGTTATTGTGGCGCGGGGCAATGTCCGCATCGATTATCCCGCTCGAGATATTGTCGCCACTTCTGCCCAGGCCCAATATTTCAGCAATGAAAACCGCATGATCCTCAGCGGTAACGTGGTTGTGTTGCAAGAGGGGAACCGACTCCAGGCGGAAGTGGTGACCTACCTGGTGGATGAGGGACGCTTCATTGCGATGCCCCAACCCAATGAGCAGGTCGAAACGACTTACATTCTTCAAGACAATCCGGCTCCACCGACTAGCGAAAGTGCTGAGCCCGATAACGCGGATGAAGTCACGCCCGATGAGTCCTTGAGGATTGCCCCCTTAGATCAGCCTGCGATCTCTGAGCCTGATTAAGCTGGGTGTTCCTCAAGCAACGATCCTTGTTTAACTCGTTATTTTCGATGCAGGCCGTCGCGATTGATCACAGGAGTCTTGCAGCCTGAATGGTCAGCGGTTTGAACTTTGTGTCAGCATCGCTCAGACACTGTTGATTGAGCGAAACCAAGGGAAAGTGCTTTGATAAGATTTGAGCCGAGCCTTGTTCAACCCCCTAGATACTGAGTCCCTTGAAAATTATTCTGGAAAACGTAGAAAAGACCTACGGCAAGCGGCAAGTCGTTCATCAAGTGAGTTTATCGGTTGGTCAAGGCGAGGTCGTAGGACTATTGGGACCAAACGGTGCAGGCAAGACCACGACTTTTTACATGGCGACTGGCTTGGAGCGGCCCGACCAAGGACGCGTCTGTTTAGACCAAATCGACATCACCGATTTACCGATGCATCAGCGGGCTCGTCTGGGGATTGGCTATTTGGCCCAAGAACCGAGTATTTTTCGTCACTTATCGGTGCAAGATAACTTGCTACTGGTGATGGAGCAAACAAGCGTACCGGTGTCTATGTATCACGCAAAACTCACCAGCTTGCTCAAAGAATTTCGCTTAGAGACGGTGGCGAACACTCAGGGAAACTTAGTATCTGGTGGAGAACGCCGCCGCACCGAACTTGCCCGAGCGCTGGCGGCGGGTGAAGAAGGCCCTCGGTTTTTATTTTTAGACGAGCCTTTTGCCGGGGTTGACCCCATTGCTGTGAAAGAAATTCAAGAAATGGTGGCGCAGTTGCGCGATCGCGGCATCGGCATTCTGATTACAGACCACAACGTGCGGGAAACGCTCCAGATCATCGATCGCGCTTACATCATGAGCGAAGGTCGGATTTTGGCTTCGGGCACTGCCCATGATTTATACAACAATCCGTTGGTGCGGCAACATTACTTAGGGGAGGATTTCAAGCTCTAGAGTTGTTTGCTTGGCTTTTTCTGTCTACTTCCCATCGTTCTTACCTGTTTTATGGACACGCCTTTTCCTAAATCCACCGTGCCGCGACCCGTGCGCAATCCTCTGGACTGGTTGCAAATCTCCGTCATGGATGGGTATATCGTGCGCGAGATTCTCATGCCGTTTTTGTTTGGCGTGGGAGCGTTTTCATCCATTGGGATTTCAGTTGGGGCGCTGTTCGAACTTATTCGTCGTGTCACTGAGTCAGGGCTTTCCCTCGGCTTGGCGATGCAAATATTTGTGCTGAAGCTGCCAGAGTTCATTGTGTTGGCGTTTCCGATGTCAACTCTACTGGCAACGATGATGGCCTACAGCCGACTCTCGGCAGATAGTGAGCTAATTGCTCTACGGGGTTGTGGGGTCAGTATCCGTCGCATCATTGCCCCAGCCATTATCTTCAGCATTGCGGTTACGGGCATGACGTTTGCTTTTAATGAGCTGATTACCCCAGCGGCAAACTATCAAGCCGACATTACCCTCGATCGCGCTCTGAATTCCGAGCGTCCCCCGTTCCGCGAACGCAACATTCTCTACCGCGAATTTGAGGATATCGACGGCGACGGTGACGGCGACGACGATGAGCAGCGCATGCGGCGACTGTTTTATGCTGAGCGGTTTGACGGCGAGCGCATGTATGAAGTGACCGTGCTCGACTATTCACAGAATGGACTGAGCCAAATTGTCAGCGCCGACTCCGCTATCTTCGACATTGATGAAAAGACCTGGGACTTTTATGACGGCACCCTTTACGCAGTATCACCGGATGGCTCGTTTGGCCAAACCGTGACCTTTGACAATCAAGAAATTCAGCTGCCCAGTACGCCCTTTGATATTGCTAACCGCACTAAAGATGACTCAGAAATGAATATTGCCGAGGCTTCACGATATCTCGACGAAGT
>CAZFWL010000196.1:0-2904 GCA_964522775.1 uncultured Halomicronema sp. | reverse complement strand
CTTGACGCCTGTCGGTCAAACCTAACATGCACGTCTCGACGAAGTCATCATGAAAACGGGCGATGAGAAAGAGATTCGTACGTTTAAGATTCGGATTCAGCAGAAGTATTCGCTGCCCTTTGTCTGCGTCGTATTCGGCCTAGTGGGCGCTTCGCTGGGAGTGCGGCCACAGCGGACGGGTAAAGCTACAAGCTTTGGTATTAGCGTCGTCATTATCTTTAGCTACTACCTGATCGCCTTCATCTCGAATGCGATGGGCGAAGTTGGCGTCTTCTCGCCAGTGATTTCTGCCTGGCTACCGATTTTTCTGTTTCTCGGGGGCGGAGTGTTTCTCCTGCAGCAAACTTCGAATTAAACGACGCTGGCGTTGCCGAAATGCCGTCGGGGACGGTATCGACAACGCCAGATGATGGTTAGCTTTAAATCCGCTAGCCTAGTCCATCGGGATGTAGGTGGGAGCCACGTTTTCGGGTCGATAGCCCGCTGCGATACAGGTTGCTAGGGAGTCTTCGGTGCTATATCCCACTTCATCAGCGATGCCAGTCACACAGGCGGCATATCGCTCTGGCAGGATGGTGCGATGGCAATGATCCAGCACGGATTGAGAATTGGTCACCACCAAATCATCGTGAATCGTCGCAACACAGGAGGCGACTTCGTCAGGGCGGCGATCTCGGCTACAAGCCGATAATGCTGCTGTTGGGGTCACGTCCGCAGCATCTAGAACGCCAGTAACGCAGCCAGAAACCTCTGTGGGACGGTAGGCCATGGCACAGGCGATCGCTGCTGACTCGGCGGTCAACCCAGCATCAAGCAACTCACTAGCGCATTTATCGTAATTTTCGTCCGTAGCTTGTGCCTGCGCAGCAGTCGCTAAGAGGGGCAGAGTACTGGCCGACAATAAGGCTCCCGCCACAAACGGTATAACGGGCCACTGGAAAAGTTTCATAGTCCGAGAAAAATGAATCATGACAGAAGATTAACGGTTTTATCGGTTAGTTAACGGCGGGATTAAGCCCTGTCAGCAAAAATTAAGGCTAATTTACGATGTTTTGAGGTCTTCTGTTTCTAAAACCTCCCCCTTATTCCACCACAAACCGACCATTTTGGAATAAGGGTGGCGACGCTAATCTTCTACAGTAGAAGATAGCCAAAACGTTACCTACGTAAACCTGAGGGTATCTCGCTATGCATTTGAGTGACGTAACTCACCCGAACCAACTTCATGGTTTGTCCGTTCATCAACTAGAGCAGATTGCGCGACAAATTCGAGAGAAGCACCTGGATACTGTTGCGACCAGCGGCGGACATTTGGGGCCTGGTTTGGGAGTTGTTGAATTAACGTTGGCACTCTATCAAACACTCGATCTCGATCACGACAAAGTTGTTTGGGACGTCGGCCATCAAGCTTATCCCCATAAGCTAATTACTGGGCGTTATAACGATTTTCATACCCTCCGGCAGAAAGATGGTGTCGCTGGTTATCTCAAACTTTCCGAAAGTCCGTTTGACCACTTTGGTGCTGGCCACGCTTCAACCAGTATTTCTGCGGCGCTTGGCATGGCTTTGGCCCGTGACTTGCAGGGCGATGATTTCAAAGTTGCGGCCATTATTGGCGACGGCGCGCTCACTGGCGGCATGGCTTTAGAGGCCATCAACCATGCAGGGCACCTGCCGAATACGCGTCTGCTCGTCGTGTTGAACGACAACGAAATGTCGATTTCGCCTAATGTCGGGGCGATTCCACGCTATTTGAACAAGATGCGCTTAAGCCCACCGATGCAGTTCCTTACGGACAACCTGGAAGAGCAGTTTAAACATCTGCCCTTTGTCGGTGATTCTCTCACTCCTGAGTTGAGCCGTGTGAAAGAAGGGATGAAGCGACTAGCGGTTCCCAAGGTCGGGGCCGTATTTGAAGAGTTGGGCTTTACCTATATGGGGCCAGTAGATGGTCACAATCTGGGTGAACTGCTCAACACCTTTAACGAAGCGCACAAGATTGAAGGGCCAGTGCTTGTGCATGTGGCTACGGTAAAAGGCAAGGGTTACGCGATCGCTGAAGAAGATCAGGTCGGCTACCATGCCCAAAATCCCTTTGACTTAGCGACGGGCAAAGCCAAACCTTCCAGCAAGCCCAAGCCGCCTAAATACGCCAAAGTCTTTGGCAATACCCTGACGAAGATCGCAGAAGATAACCCGAAAGTTGTCGGCATTACTGCTGCGATGGCAACGGGTACGGGCCTCGATATCCTGGGGAAAAAGCTACCCAAGCAGTACATCGATGTGGGCATTGCGGAACAACACGCCGTCACCCTGGCTGCGGGGCTGGCCACTGAAGGCATGCGTCCCGTAGCGGCAATTTATTCCACCTTTTTGCAGCGGGCATTTGACCAGATTATTCATGATGTCTGTATTCAAAAGCTACCTGTCTTTTTCTGTTTAGACCGGGCTGGCATTGTCGGTGCGGATGGCCCCACTCACCAAGGAATGTACGACATCGCTTATCTGCGATCGATTCCCAATATGGTGTTGATGGCCCCGAAAGATGAGGCCGAACTACAGCGCATGATTGTAACTGGCATCAACTACACCGACGGCCCGATCGCGGTGCGGTACCCGCGCGGCAATGGTGTTGGCGCACCGCTGATGGAAGAGGGCTGGGAATCTCTGCCAATTGGTAAGGCTGAGCTGCTGCGGAGCGGTGATGATCTGCTGATTTTGGGCTATGGCTCGATGGTGTATCCAGCCATGCAAACCGCTGAAATTCTCAGTGAGCATGGTATTCAAGCAACAGTCATCAATGCTCGCTTTGCTAAGCCGATTGATGAAGAGCTGATTTTGCCCTTGGCGAAGCAGATTGGTCGCGTGGTCACGATGGAAGAAGGCTGCACGATTGGTGGCTTT
>CAZFWL010000195.1:0-5996 GCA_964522775.1 uncultured Halomicronema sp. | reverse complement strand
CGGATGGCCTGTAGCGTATCCTCCGGCAGGTATTGAAACTGGCCATATTGGTCGCAAGCCTCGTCACCGGCATACACCTTAAACCAGACAATGCGGCGCTGAGTGCCATAGGCCGCTGCAACCGCAGCATCAAACACGGCCTGCGCCGCGGGCCAAATATCCACGCCCGTACCGTCTCCACGAATGAACGGAATGATGGGCATATCGGGAACAATCGGCTCACCGTCTTTGAAAGTAATCTTTTCGCCAATGGTGGGAGGAGTTATGCGTTCGTACATAGGCGCTACGCTGGAATGAACTAAGCAAGGCTAGCTTACGACAGTCCTAACCATGTGGACAGTCCTATTTTTTACCGTGATACCGGCCATAAAACTTTCAGACAAGGGCTAGTTGCGGGAGCGATCGCCTTATCCAGCGCAGGGCAAGGATAGCGAAGCCAGCAGCTACTAACAAACCGGTCCCTCTGACAGCTCTTAAATTTTCCTTGAAATCAGCTCGTTTGCGGCCGAAAGGATAAAAGTCAGGCCTAAAATTTTCCAAATTCTCGTGATGCCTGGTTTAGCACGCAGCTTGGGTTGTAGGATCAATTAATGTGGATCTTTGCTGCTCTGAGACAATTGCAAGCGTTGATCTGCCTAATAATCACCTTTGGATAATCGATTTTCATTTGAGTATGAGCAGTTCTATCGCCGATAATTCGTCCGCTTCTTTAGAACTGCTGGAATCTTTGAAAGGTCAGCTTCAAGATACCGCTCTGAAACAGCAGCTCGCTGCTTTGCCGCAACTGATTGAGGCGGGAGCTCCTGGCCAGCAAATTATCATGGACTTTTTGCAAGCTCAAAAGCAGGCACCCCCTTCAATTGCAGCGGGGCGATCGCTCCAGTGGCTAGCTCAACTTGACGATACGAACGTGCAAACCTTCATCCAGGATCACTTTGCCACGGGTCTTATGGTCTTGTCGCCAGACTGTCAGGTGGACTATAGCGATATTCAAACGGCATTGATCCAACAAGATTTTGAGCTCGCAGATCGCCTGACGCTGCAAAAAATGTGTGAGCTCGCTGGCGAAAATGCGGTCAAACGCAAGTGGCTTTACTTCACTGAAGTCAACCTATTTCCAAACCTTGATTTACAAACTCTCGATCAGCTTTGGCTCATTTACTCAGAGGGCAAATTCGGTTTCTCTAAACAGCGCGAAATTTGGCTAGGGGTAGGTAAGAACTGGGAAAAGTTTTGGCCCCGCATATCTTGGAAAAGTGACAATATTTGGACCCGTTATCCAGGTGAGTTTATCTGGAAGTTGGAAGCACCTGTGGGGCATTTACCTCTCACGAACCAGCTGCGGGGCGTACGAGTCATGGATTCGCTGATGAACCACCCAGTTTGGACAGCAACTAGCTGATCTCAAGGCCAACCACTCGTCACCTCGACCACAAACACCAATTCCAGGGCAATTGATAATCACTGCAACATCAACGATCGTTTCTAAGCAATCGTTGACGTGGCGGCGTCTGCGTCAAGCTGCCTTAAGGCATCACTGCGTTCCCTGTGCCTTCTAAGCTAGGCCAGGTTTTAGACACTAGCAACAGTGTGGTGCCGCAGCTAATTAAAGCTTTTCATCTCTTCTCCGTCAGGGCACAACTGGTGTAATACGTAGCTTTGCGAGAAAAGAACTCCATACGCCGTAAGGGATTGGCAATATTGCAAATAGAGTCGTTTCGTCCTTAGCCGTCGCTGCTATGCGGCTTCCTTAACCCAGGCTACATAGAGGAGGGACTGTTGAGAGCGCCCGCTTTTGAGCAGCGGTCTACGGAAAGTCGCGCAGGAATTCTGACATCACTCTCAGTCAGTTTAATTTTATCCGTAAAAATTCTGTTGGCTGCCACAGCAAGCAAGCGTCAATTTGTGCATATAACAAGCAACTTCTCGAAAAACTTATACAGCAACAGAACGAGTCAGTAATAACCGATAGTTTTCCTGACAAGAATTAGAAGAAACAGAATGTTTTCTATCATTAAGTTTAGTGAGGGATCATCTCCGGGAATGCTTTATACAGTTCGGACAAGCTAGGAAGTTGGTGATATCTATGAAGCAGTCTATTTCGCTAGAAACTGAAACCTTCGACGCTCCAAGACAGGTTTCACCACATTTTTCGCCATCTTTAAGGCAGCCCAATAATTTGAACGAACCCCAACAAGATCAAACTTTTGCAGATATCGATTTTCCACTATTCGAAGAAGCTACTCAAACTGCAGCACGCTTTTTAAATCTTCCAATTAGCTTTATCGGTCTTATCACGCCCGATACTTTAGTACTCAAAGCCGCTATTGGATTGTCTCAATTGGGTTTGATGAATCCTCTGGCGCGAACCCGTCGTTTGTCATTACAGGACAGCTTGGTTGAGACTGTCTTGTCAACTCAACGCAGCCTAGTACTGCCAGAAATTACAAGAGACAGTCACTATGCTCAGTCTTGCTTAGTTCAGGAATATAACATCCGCTCTTACATCGGGATTCCGCTGCTAACCGCGAATGGGCAATGTCTAGGATTGCTCACTGTAATGGATACGAGTCCGCACAGCTTTGCCCCAGAGATGATTGCCTTTATGGAGCTGTTGGCTCGATGGAGCGTTAGTGAGTATGAGCGTCAACAACTCGCGATCGCCCTCACTCAGTCATCCCGTCAAGCCGCAACCAGTAATGATTTAGCAACTGAGGGTAGTGATGGCTTACTCGATACGGTAAGGCTGACTCTCATCAGTCAGTTGACTCAAGATATGCGGAATCCGCTCACAACGATTACGGGTATGGCGAGTATGTTGAGCCGCGAAATTTATGGCACGCTGACACCTAAACAGCGCGAGTACGCTGATATCGTCCATACCAGTAGCCAATACTTGTTAGAACTTGCCAATGAAGTTCTGGAACTGAGTGGCCTAGATGCTCGGATGCAGCCTTTACATCCCACTTCTGTTGATGTCGATATGATTGGCCAGCACGTTGAGCGGATGCTCGCATCAATGCTACAAGAAAAGAGCCAAGAACTCCGCTTCACGGTTGAACCTGGTTCTCGAGTTTGGACCCTTGACCGTGATGTTGTCAGATATCTGCTCTATCACCTGTTATTTAGCATCATTCAATTGTCTGGCGAAGGTGGCACCCTGCAAGTACATAGTGCAGAGCGCGAAAGCAGTCTCAATATCAGCATCAAAATGACGCATCCTTGGCTAGGGGATGGCATCCCCAACTTAGTTGCTGAGCTGCACCGTAAGCTTGAGCAACCGGACAAAGAAATTGACCTACTGACTCGGCTACTGGCGAGGGCAACCGGGCGAGAGGATATCGCTATCAACGAGCCCGCCGAGGAACAAGACTTTGAGCGGCGATCAGAAATTACGCAATCGCGCGAAACGCTAGCTCTATTGCTTAGCCGCCATCTTATTGAACGTCACGGTGGCACACTGTGTTTACAAGGCACACCTGATACCGACTATCGCTTTATGATTACGCTGCCTTTTTTAAAGACAGCTACGGCTGCCTAGGCCTCAGTCATTCCTTGGGCTGAGTGACGAATCACCAGAAAACTGAGCTCTATCACTCCATATACTCAGCTGTTGCCCTGAGTCAGATCAATTAGGAAACCAATGGCCACTAGGTGTAAATATCGCGAATCCCATACAGTCCTTAGGAAATAGCGGTTTGCTGCCAGGCTTGCCATAGCGTGTAGACGATCAAGACGGCTAGCAGTGTGCGAAAAAGTAGCGAGACGACTTGGTCAGGCAATTTGGGCAGGAGACGCGTACTCAGTTGGGCCCCGATCAACCCGCCAAAGCCAAGAATAGTCCCACCTATCCAAACCACATTGCCTTGCAGCGCATGCCCAAAAGTGGAAGCGATCGCTGTCAATACAATCACTCCCAGGCTGGTTTGAATAGCGCGTTTAATTGTTTCCCCAAGCAGCAGCATCTGCAAGGGCACCATAATAACGCCACCACCGATCCCCAATAGCCCCGCTAAAAAACCTGCAATCCCGCCAGTTAAAACCCTGGCTGCAGTAGGGTTCATAATTGCCTTTGTCGAGCTTCCCGGCGCATCACTAGTAGATTTCTTCGCCAGCTGCTTCCGCACCCCCACTAAATAAATGTTGAGCAGCAGCAGCAGCGCAAACGCTAGCAACAGCATAGATTGCGGCAAAGCACTGGCGACCAAAACACCAACCTGAGCGGTGATGACGGCAGGCAACCCCAATAGCAAAACGCGTTTGAAGTCTAAATAGCCCATCCGCCAATTTTGAATACTGCCAGAAAGGGAGGTAATGATGATGGACAAGCTGCTAGTTGCCACCGCCTGAATCGGTGAATACCCCAGCGTAATTAAAATTGGGACTAATACTGTGCCCCCACCAATGCCCAATAGGCCAGCCAAAACACCAGCAAATAGACCAGCGATAACAAATGCGCCAATTTGAATCGGGGTCAAAACCACCTCAGATCCTTGATTGCAATAACATAAATCTTGCTATCCCACGCCCGAACATCAGAGATAGACTCCGTAATCGCCGCGTAATCGCAACCACTACACACAGCAATGCGAGGGGCTCTAGGTTAAACAACACCAAGATTGAACCATACCATTTGATGCAGGTTTGCAACTCGTCAAGCAATGGCAGGAGTCAAGAAACAAGGTGAGGCTCCAATCATACCTGCACCCACAGATACTTCGATTTAGTCAACAGAGTCCTCCAGTGAGGGGAGTCCTGTTGCTCTGAATATCTGAAACGGAGAGCGGGGCAGGCAAGCCACAACAACTCCCATTGCCTTCGCGGTGAAGCAGCTGATGCAATAAGCTATTGAGCGGCTTGCCAAGCCTCAGCGCATCCAGGCTCTTTTAGCGCCAACATTTAGTGTGTGACCAAACTTGCCCAAGGTCATGACTAGAGTCATCTGCTCAGTTCTGTGAAGCAGCGCTATAGTAAGCCCACCAAATGCAGCGGACCATGGCCACTGATCAACTCAACCATGAGAGCCAAAAAACCCACCATCGCTAACCGGCCATTCCAAACTTCGGCAACCGGAGTCAGGCCCCAAGCAGAGCGTTCTTGCGGGTAAATCTTGACTTTCTTATCCGGCTCGACCACATCCGAGAAGAGTCGACGAGGTGCCTCTAGGGACTCCATGACCATCTTGGCCATATCGTCGATGAAACCGGGGTGAGTATTCAAAGCTGGAACTCTTCTGAAAGTCTCTATACCAGACTCTTCAGCGATTTCTCTATATTCCATATCGATTTCTTGCAGGGTTTCGATATGTTCCGAAACGAAACTGATTGGGACAACAACCAAATCATTAACGCCTTGCTCGGCGAGTTCTTCGATCGCGTCTTCAGTGTAAGGTTGCAGCCACTCCACCGGACCGACTCGGCTTTGATAGGCCAAGGTATGCTGGTTCGATCGCCCCAACGCCTGCATGATCAAATCAACGCAGTGTTCAATCTCGCGCTGATAAGGATCGCCATTTTCTTCGACATAGCTCACCGGCACACCATGAGCACTGAAGAAAATGTGGCCCTTGCTGGGATCGGGCAGTTGATCCAGTTCTTGAGCAATTAGCTCGGCCATGGCTTTGACGTAGCCCGGACGCGCATACCAAGAAGGAATCACGGTGTAGCGAATACTTTCTAAAGAAGGATCCTCTTTCCAAAGCTGCTGGAGGAGACGGAAGCTAGAACCACTGGTGCTGATGGAATATTGCGGGTAAAGCGGCAAGACGACTAATTCTTCGACCCGATCGCGCTTGATGCGAGCGATCGCTTCTTCCGTAAAGGGGTACCAGTACCGCATACCGATATAGATATCGGCTGGCTGGCCCGCTGTCTCCAAACTTTCTTGCAAAGCAGTTGCCTGTTGCTCAGTAATGCGGCGCAGGGGAGAACCGCCACCAATTTGGCTATAGTTTTGCTGAGACTGCTTAGCTCGACTGTTGGAAATTAGCCATGCCA
>CAZFWL010000194.1:0-6009 GCA_964522775.1 uncultured Halomicronema sp. | reverse complement strand
CAGCACGGCGGCGTTCAATGCACTACTGAAGACGTTAGAAGAACCGCCCGAGCATGTGATCTTTGTCTTGGCAACCACTGATCCGCAGCGAGTGCTGCCGACAATTATTTCCCGGTGCCAGCGCTTCGACTTTCGCCGCATTCCCCTCGAAGCAATGGTGAGCCATCTACAGGCGATCGCCCAGCGAGAAACGATTGAAATTACTGAAGATGCCGTACGTTTGGTCTCCCAAATTGCTCAAGGCGGACTTCGCGATGCCCAAAGCTTGCTCGATCAGTTGAGCTTGCTAGCCCCTCCTATTAACGCGGAGAAAGTTTGGGATTTGGTCGGCGCCGTGCCGGAACGGGATTTGTTGGAACTGGTGCAGGCGATCGCTACCGATGACGGCGTGACCACCCTCGACACGGTGCGCCGCCTGATGGATCGGGGCCGCGAGCCCATGATTGTGCTGCAAAACCTGGCGGGCTTTTATCGGGACTTAATTATTTCTAAAACGGCGGGTGACAGGTCCGACCTGGTGCCGGTCACGCCTCCCACCTGGGAAGCCATGAAGGAGTTCAGTCAATCCGTGGCACTGCCGCTGTTGCTCACTGGGCAAAAGACGTTGCGAGAAGCGGAAATTCAGTTACGCAATACGACGCAACCGCGCCTCTGGCTAGAGGTGACCTTGATGAATTTGCTGCCGTCGGCGCAAGTCAGTATGGGGGCAACTGCCGCGATCTCGCCTCGTCCGGCTGCGACTGCGTCATCGCCAGTGGTATCCCCACCCCAAGTGCCTTCAGTAAGTGCCACTACGCCGCCCCCCGCGGTTGCCGCACCGCCGCCATCTGTCACATCCCAGCCTCCAACGGTACCCACCGCTGCCGTGCCGTCGCCTGCACCTCCGGCTACCGAGGTTCCTGCCGCGATCACACCGCCTTCAACTGAGGAGACAGCTGCTCCCCCAACCTCTCCTCCTGCTACAAGTACGCCGTCACCAGCACCTGCCGAAGTCTCGGCGGATCTCGTCGCGATGTGGGCCCAAGTCATTGCCCAGGTCAAACCGATGGGGACTCGCGCGCTGCTGCAGCAGCAAGGGCATTTGATTACTTACGATGGCAAAGCCGCACGGGTGGGGATTCGGTCTGAAAAGCTGCTGAAAATGGCTCAGACCAAACTGCCTAATATTGAAGCGGCGTTTCAACAGTTACTCAATCAGTCGGTCAAGGTTTCGCTCGAAGTTGCGGGTGCCCCGCCGCCCCCCAATAGTGCGCCGCCTGCGTCGACTAATGGCGATCGCGCAACTCCTGCGCCTCCCATCCCAGTCCAGACCAAGACTCCGCCGCAACCTGCGACTCAGTCTGCAGTTGTCTCTTCCCCACCACCAACTCATGAAGCTAGTAATGGTTCAGAAGCCCCCTCTGCTCAACACTGGCACCCAACGTCAGACGTTGATCGTGCAGTGAAGAGTTTTGCAGAGTTTTTTAATGGGCAGATCGTTGACTTGTCTGACGATGGTGATGAGGCGGCCAAAGACGGTAAAGATGACAAAAGTAGCTCCAAACCGTCTTCATCACCTGGCCGTGATGTGCCCTTCTAAACATGGGCCAGTAGCCTCATTGCAGCATCCGGTAAGGCTTGTGGTTCGGTGATCGCCCTCATTCCCGAGGTTCCGTCCTCAAGGGCGTGACTGAATTGGAAATGATTGAGCGTTAGCCAAAGGTTCTACCGTTCCAGCCCCACATGGCACCTGCTGCATCAGCAAACTCAATGTAAGTACGGCTCTTAGGCACGCCCAGCGTGTTCTCAATCTTGCTGCAAAAGTCTTCGCTCATGGTTTTCGTTTTGGCGCCCATCGTACCGACACTCTTGATCTCGACGTAGCACACAGGCTCGGTCGTACCGGCAAAGGTCATGGGTACATCCCCTTCAAAAGCCGTCATTACATAGGATTCAGGCTTACCCAGATGCGACGCTAGGCTGCTCGACAAGTCCTTGAGCATTGTTTCAACCTGGGCTTTTTCAGGGGCGGGCAAAGAGGTTTGGACTTTAATCAGCGGCATAATCTTCATCTCTCGGACAACATACACTCCATGTAACCAGGGATGTTGAGAATGGAAAAGAGGCAGTCTTATTTACTGAGATGGCAAGGTTGGACGATCTCTAACCATTTAGGGAAGTCGAAGCTGGTAGCAACATCACTGCCTATTGATTAGATACAAGTCGTTAATGCTCTCAGAAAACGCTTCCCCTCTGGGCGAGAGCCTTCAATCGAGTGATCTGAGACGGCAAAGACGGTTGCGATCGCGGATGACTCCTGAGATATATCCTGCTGTTTTCTTAATGGCAAAAAGATTGCGGACTGCTGGGCATTCTGGGTGTTGCAATGAACAAAACCTGATACCGCAGTCCGCTGAGATACTACCTATGGGGGTTACGCTGCCTTTGAGGCAGAAACTTGCGATCGCTGCCGCCACAGGCCAAAGGATACAACCGCTAATAGCCCTACCAAGATTCCTGGTTCTGGCACCGATTCTGTCTCTACGCCAGGTTCAATATCATCCACAATCTCGCCACCGGTACCGCCGGTAGCGGGAGTGTCGTCTTGGGTGGTTTCACCGCCAGTCGTTGCGCCGCCGTCATCATCTGGCGTTCCAGCGCCGCCTCCAGCGCCCGTAGTTCCTCCATCCGTGGGCGTTTCAGCACCATCGTTAGAGTCAGGATTATCGCCACCGGTGGCGACTGTGAGTGGACTAAACTCAGTCACGCCATTCCAACCGATAGCTTCAGTACTGTTGGCCTGGGACAAATCAGATTGCAGCACGACCCGATAGTCAAATGGAGTATCAAACCCTGGTGCGAGATCATCATTATCAAATCGTTGTCCGTCGACATCTACCGGTGCGAAGAACGAGTCACCAAAAAAGACGACCTGGTTGTCAACGTAGTCTAAGCCTGTTGGCCTTAAGGTGTTTGTGTCTCCTGCGGACAGGAGAGCACGGATGAACGTGCCGGCCTCAGAATCGCCCGTTGTCGGATTGAGCTTGAGCAAGACGCTTGCAGCCGCTCCGCCTCCTGAACCGTAGCCCGAGAGCCAACCGCCCTGCGTTGCCTGCCCAAAGGTCTCATCCCCTTGAGAGCCGCCATCGGCTGTAAAAACTCCGTACAAGTTTTGCGATGCCTCGTCCCAGAGCAGGCCAACACCGCGACCATCAATGCCGGAGGTGTCATAGCTTTGAGTCCAGTCACGAATGCCATTGGTGAAACTGGTCACAATTGGGTCTTGGTTGTTGCTCCCTTCTTGGAAGGTGCCGATATAAATTGTGGTGTCACCAAATGAAATGCTGGCGGCATCAAGGGCGAGCAAATCTGCTTCGGAAGTACTAGGACCGAATTTGACGACCTCATTATTCAAGCTACTCAATGCTGCGGCGTGAGCCGGTAGAGCACTCAAACAGCCAAAAGTAGCCGCGATCGCAGCCGCAAAGATTAATTTCATGGGTTTTTCCCTGAAGGTGTTCTCAGATCGTGAATCGGTAAAACCAGGTCGGGAAAGACGTGA
Source organism: uncultured Halomicronema sp. (assembly GCA_964522775.1). Classification (GTDB taxonomy): domain Bacteria; phylum Cyanobacteriota; class Cyanobacteriia; order Phormidesmidales; family Phormidesmidaceae; genus Halomicronema. The sequence continues at coordinate 2,468 of CAZFWL010000194.1, read as the reverse complement.
AAGGGGCAAATACAGAGATGAGCAAGTGTTCGAAGGCTCTGAACCCACTGTGGGCAAGCCGTCACCCAAAAGGGTGAGCCTGATGAACCAGATCACTGACATGACTAGGCTGAGGGTACGAAGCCCAGCAGCGAATGCCAGCCTTAGCGATCGGCTTAGTCACTCAAATTTTGGACAAAACTAAAACCAACTTGCTAACCCCGAACTGTAGCTGACTCATTTGCAACTAGGAAACGATGACCTTTATGGCCACATTGAACAATCCTAGAAATCCTATAGACATGCGCGGGCTAGTATCGTCTTTTCCGACTCTGACATCGCCTTTTCCTGGTAGACATGCACCATCAGAGCACAGAAAATCCGGTTGCGTCATCATGAAATTCTCCTAAAGGGAATTAAAACGGGTTCCGTATAATTGCCCGGGTGTGACTGTGTGACGCTGCGGTTTTCTTTGTAAGAATTTCACATATACCGGGGACTACTGACTTCCGTGAAAATATTGAACCATGTCAGTATCGATGCACCAGTATTCTCTACGTAACCGTTCCAACTTTTCTCAAGACTTTATGAAGACGCTGCCTGAGCAAAGCCTCATAACTGGCTGAGTTTAGCAGCGCCTATGAGCCCTAACTGCGTGTCCTATCTCAAGCCTAGGTGTTTATATCGCTCGACCCTCAGCAATACCAGAAGTCGCATAGTGATAAAAAGCACTCGGAATGCCTCCATTGGCCACCGCAGCAGCGACATCCTGATGAAGCGATAAGTACTTATCTTGGTTAAAGCCAGCACTAGGATCACGTTGTTCAGTTTGGCCAATCATGCGGAAATGTTCCCATCCTGAGTTCACCAGACCTGTGCTGACGGCTTGCGCTACATCAGCGTTATTGGTCAGGTAGTACTGTTCATCAAATAAGAGCACATCTGACAAGCGCCCTTCAGCTAGACCAGCGTTGGCAAAGTGTTCGAATGCACTGCTGATCGCGCCATTGTTCACGGCGTTTTTGACATCTGGGTTACTCAGCAAATAGTCGTTGCTATCAAACGCGATTGAAGGATCGCGCTCTTCTTCATGACCTGACCAGAGGAAGTGCTGCAACCCACTTGTTAATGCTCCAGAGGCTACTGCTGCTGCAACATCAGCATTATTGGCGAGGTAATACTGTTCGTCATAAAACTCGGATGGTTCGCGACCCTCTGCTAAGCCTGCCGCGAGAAAATGAACATAACCTGACTCGATTCCTCCCGCTTTGACGGCTGCTGCAACATCGGGGTTAGTGGCCAAATAATATCCCTCGTCAAAAATGCGCTCGATATTAATGCCGTTAACCACATAGCCAAAGGTCTGAACAGGTTTTCCCAAGCCCGCCAAGCCAATTTGCGCCGACACACTCAGCGGTAGGAACAGCGAATCTAAAACAACCGTTGAGCTACTATCCGAACCCCCACTGCTTCCGCCTGAGCCTCCACTGCTTCCGCCTGAACCACCGCTACCAGTGCTTCCGCCAGAGGCTCCACTGCTACCTGAACCGCTGCTACCTGAACCGCCGCTACTACCTGAACCGCCGCTACCTCCTGATGAGCCAAACGCGGTGACGCCATTCCAACCAATGGCTTCCGCCCTGGTCGCTCGCGTCAGATCAGTATTCAGAACGACACGATAGTCAAATGGACTGTTGAAAGCTGGATTCTGATTAGCAAACCGCTGCCCATTCACATCCAAAGGGGTGAAGAACGAGTCACCGAAAAAAACAACCTCATTATTGATGAAATCTAAGTCGACTGGTGTCAACGTATTGGTGCGACCGTTGGAAAGTTTGGCGCGGATGAAAGTACCCGCCTGAGATGCCCCGGTCGTAGGATCTAGCTTGAGCAATACGCTCGCCTTCGGTCCGCCGCCTGAGCCGTAGCCCGAAAGCCAACCGCCTTGAGTAGCCTGCCCAAATGTGTTGAAGCCCTGAGAGCCGCCATCAGCTGTGAATACCCCGTACAAGTTTTGCGACACCCCGTCCCAAAGCAAACCAACACCGCGACCATCAATTGCAGAGGTGTCGTAATACTGGGTCCAGTCACGAATACCATTCGTGAAACTGGTCACAATTGGGTCTTGGTTATTACTCGATTCCTGAAAGGTGCCGATGTAAATTGTCGTGTTGCCATACGTAATCCTAGCGGCACCGAGGTTTCTTAAACTTGCCTCCGAAGTGCTTGGCCCAAACTTGACTATGTTTTCATTCAAGCTAATTAGTTTCATGGTTTTCCCTGAAGGTGTTTTCAGATGATTGACCGATGAAACCAGATCAGAAAAGACGCTAATGAAGCAACTGAAACGTAGGTAGAATGCCAAAAATAAGCAAGGTGTTTTAGTATCAAAAGCATGCGCTCAACAATCCCTTGCACTCTATTTCTTAGACAGCGAGAAAGTGCTGCTGTCTAAAGGTGCAAAGCAAGAGCTGCTAATGAAATTCTCA
>CAZFWL010000193.1:1903-6026 GCA_964522775.1 uncultured Halomicronema sp. | reverse complement strand
ATGTTCGTCTCCAACTGGATTCGCACCATTCCCGATGCAACGGCCGACCCGGTGGACTTGTATCCAGCCGTGAATCCCGAAACGAATCGCCCCACGGATCTGATCCATTCCATTCTGCGCAGTCCCTACCCCTGCCATCTGGAATATCTCGCCAATATGGGCGTGGGCTCCTCCCTCACCATTTCACTGATGAAAGATCAGAAGCTTTGGGGCCTGATTGCCTGCCACCATCGCACGCCCAAGCAGATTCCCTACGAATTGCGCAAAGCCTGTGAATTTCTTGGTCGCATGATTTTTGCCGAGATTGCCAACCGCGAAGAAGAAGCCGACCACCACTACCGCATGCAGCTAGCCCAAACCCAGGCGCTGTTGATCGATGCCATGTCGCGGGAAGACAACTTCATCGACGCCCTAGTGCAGGGCCGCCCCAACCTGCTGGATTTGGCCAATGCCACCGGCGCGGCGATCTGCTTCAACCAACGTTGGACGACGGTCGGCCGTACGCCCAACGAAGAGGAACTCAACTACCTCGGTCAGTGGCTCAGCAATCACGTCACTGAAGATATCTACTACACCGATGCCCTGCCCCGCATTTACTTTGAAGCGGAGCGCTTTAAGGATATTGCCAGTGGCCTGTTAGCGATTCCCATCTCTAAACGCAGCTTTATTTTGTGGTTCCGGCCAGAGGTGATGCAAACGGTGAATTGGGGGGGCGACCCGAACAATGCCTATGCGTTAAAGGGGACGGCGGAGTCGCCTCAGCTTTGCCCGCGCGAGTCTTTTGCACTGTGGAAGGAGACCGTGCAGATGCAATCGCTGCCCTGGCAGCCCGTGGAAATTCGGAGCGTGCTGGACTTCCGCAAAGCGGTAGTCAACATTGTGCTGCGGCAGGCGGAAGAATTAGCACTGTTAGCTCAAGATTTAGAGCGTTCCAACGCGGAGCTGAAGAAATTTGCCTATGTGGCTTCCCATGACTTGCAGGAGCCGCTGAACCAGGTGGCGAATTATGTGCAGCTGTTAGAGATGCGCTACGACCATGCTTTGGATGAAGACGCCAAGGACTTCATCAACTTTGCGGTGGACGGGGTAGGGCTAATGCAGACGCTGATTGATGATGTGCTCGCTTATTCCAAGGTGGATATCAAGGGCATTGAGTGTGAGTTGACCAATGTGGAGGACTCGCTGACCCAGGCGATCTCGAACCTGCGCGGGCGCATAACAGAAACCCAGGCCGAGGTCACCTATGACGCCATGCCCACCATGGTGGCGGATGGCACTCAGCTCATGCAGCTCTTTCAAAACCTCATCGGCAACGCGATCAAGTTCCGTCGCACCGACGTCACTCCGAAAATTCACATCGGGGTCGAGCGGACGGAAGAGTCCTGGTTATTCAGCGTGCAGGACAATGGCATCGGCTTAGATCCGCAGTTCCGCGATCGCATTTTCGTCATTTTTCAACGGTTGCACACCCGCGATGAATATCCTGGCTCGGGTATGGGGCTAGCCATCTGCAAAAAAATTGTGGAATGCCATCGCGGCCAAATCTGGGTCGAGTCGGCGCTGGGAGCTGGTGCGACGTTCTGCTTTACGCTGCCTGTGGGAGGTCTCGATGCCAGCCATGCCAACCGATGGAAGACGCAAAACTATCTTTTTAGTGGAAGATAATCGCGGCGATATTCGCCTGATTCAAGAAGCCCTGAAAAGTACCGCCGTAGACTGTGAGGTGGCGATCGCTCGCGATGGTGTAGAAGCCATGGCTTATCTACGGCGGGAAGGCGATTTTGCGACCGTGTCTTTGCCCGACCTGATCTTGCTGGACTTGAATCTGCCCCGCAAAGATGGTCGGGAAGTGCTGGCCGACATCAAAGCCGATCCCGGCCTGCGCCACATTCCCGTGGTAGTGCTCACCACCTCCCGCAATGAAGAAGATATTCTCAAAAGCTACGATCTCCACGTCAACTGCTACATCTCCAAATCTCGCAACCTCAAGCAGCTATTTCAGATCGTGCGCGGCATTGAAGAGTTCTGGCTCGAAACCGTTGCCCTTCCTCAGACAGAATCCTGATGTGTCCTATCGGCAATATTCTACTCATCGAAGACAACCACGCTGAGGCGCGTCTCTTGCAAGAGACGCTCAAGGGTAGCCTGCTGCATCGCGCCCAGCTAACCGCCGTCACCCGTTTGCTGGAGGGCATTAATTATTGCCTGACGCACCCGGTCGATGTCGTCATGCTGGATCTCACCCTGCCCGATAGCTACGGTCTGGCCTCTTTGGATGCGTTACAGGCCCAAGTGCCAGCGGTGCCCGTAGTGGTGCTGACCAATACCAATGACGATGCCCTGGCCATCGAAGCGGTGCGCCGAGGGGCGCAAGACTATCTGGTCAAACGTCATGTCAATCAAGACGTGCTGGTGCGATCGCTGCGGTATGCGATCGAGCGCCAGCAGATTGAAGAGGCCCTGCGAGAAGCCAACGAAACCTTGGAATTGCGAGTACAACGGCGCACTGCTCAACTCGAACATGCCAACCAGCTGTTACGCCAAGAAATTCAGGAACGGCAGCATTTTCAGGAACGCTTGGTACTGGCGCAGCAGGCCGCCAAGATGGGCACCTTTGAATGGAATTTGCGCAATGGTCAGATCATCTGGTCGCAGGAGCTGGAAACCCTGTACGGCGTAGCTCCAGGAGCTTTTGACAGTAACGATGAGCGCTGGTTACAAACGATTCATCCTGACGATCGCCCGAATATCGAACGAGCCCTACAGCAGGCGATCGCGGATCAACAGCCCTTAGAGACTGAGTTTCGCATTATTCGTAGCGACGACACCACACGGTGGATTAGCGTCCAAAGTAATGTTTTTTTTGACTCCCACGGGGAACCCCAGCGCATCGTCGGCATCCACCGCGACGTCACCGAAAATAAAGACCTGCAAGCTCAGTTTCTCCGTGCGCAACGGTTAGAAAGCCTCGGCACCCTCGCCAGTGGCATTGCCCACGATCTGAACAATATCCTGACTCCGATCTTGGGTGTCACCCAGCTCCTGCCGCTCAAATTTCCCGATCTGCCAGAGCCCACCCAGCAACTGCTCGATACGTTGGAATCTAGCGCCCGTCGGGGCAGTGCTCTGATCAAGCAAATTCTATCGTTTGCCCGAGGCGTCGAAGGCAAACGCATTACGCTGCAACTCGCCCACATTCTGCAAGAGATTCGCCTCATTATTGACCAAACCCTACCTAAGTCCATCGACATTTCGCTCGATTTAGAGCCCCATTTATGGCCCGTTATTGGCGATGTCACGCAGCTGCATCAGGTGTTTATGAATTTGTGCGTGAACGCTCGGGATGCCATGCCGGACGGCGGGGCATTATCCATCGAGGCGAGGAATGTGCAGTTTGACGCGGCCACGGCAAGTGAGTTTTTAGAGGCTGAACCAGGGCCATACGTTCGGATCAAGGTTACCGATACCGGTAAAGGCATGGCTCCTGAACTGCTGTCCCATATTTTCGACCCCTTTTTCACCACTAAAGCGATTGGCGAAGGAACCGGGCTCGGTCTGTCGGCAGTAATGGGCATTGTCAACAGTCATGACGGCTTTGTGGACGTCAGCAGTGAGGTGAACCAAGGCAGTCAGTTTGCGGTTTATCTACCCGCGAGTCAGGAAACCGCGATCGCCCCCAAAGCCAGCCCTAATCTCCTCTCGGGCCATCAGGAAACGATTCTCGTCGTCGATGATGAAGCCGCCATTCGCTCAGTCATCACCACCGTGTTAGAAATCAACCACTATCAAGTGCTGGTAGCGAAGAGCGGCACCGCCGCGCTGGATTTGTATAAAGACCATTGGCGCACCATCGACCTCGTGCTCATCGACATGATGATGCCAGGCATGGATGGGGCGACGCTGATGCCCCTGCTGCGACAGTTGAATCCACAGGTGAAGGCGATCGCCACCAGCGGCGTCAATGCATATCAGTCTTCAGACTTGACCGAGAGATTCGGGTTTTGTGACTTCCTCGCTAAACCCTTCAACACGCCGGACCTGCTCAAAGTGCTGCACCAAAATTTACCCCCTGACCAAGAGCAGACGGTTGACTCCTAAAGAGTCTTCAAAAGATCGACGTTGC
>CAZFWL010000193.1:0-1892 GCA_964522775.1 uncultured Halomicronema sp. | reverse complement strand
ACGCATTGAGCAACGCTATTCAAACACCCGTAGCGGCAACAGCCGTCTTGGACACATTTGGCTTCGGCTCTGAGTGAATTTACAGTGACTTGGCCGACAGCCACTTAGGACCTCGTTAGAAACCCCTAATTCTCCGGCCAAAGGTTACAGCTTCGGGCCTTAGGGGCAACTTAGCACCATCACTGCTGCTGCGTTGACGGTTTTACCCACGATGAATTTGCATCCTTTCGCTCGGTTGAATCGCCGCCAACTTCTGCAATATTCGGCTTTGTTCGCCGCCTCCGGTGGTCTGGCGCTGGCGGGCGGTTGTAATCTTGCCAGTCAACGCCAATCAGATGACGCCCCTCCCGTGCGGACGGGGTATCTGCCCATCACTGACGCCTCAGCGCTGTTAGCCGCCTACGATCGCGGCTTTTACAAAGCGGAGGGACTGCAGACCGAGCCGCCCCGAAAATACATGTCGTGGGATGCGATCGCTGAGGCCTTTATGAAGCGCGAAGTCAACGTGGTGCATCTCTTGATGCCGACGACGGTATGGCTGCGCTACGGGGCCCAATTTCCCGGCAAGGTCGTCGCCTGGAATCACACCAACGGCTCCGCGCTCACGGTATTACCCGGCATTAATAAACCTGAAGACCTAGCGGGGCGAGATGTGGCTGTCCCCTTTTGGTATTCCATCCACAATATTGTGCTGCAAATGCTGTTGCGGCAGTATGGCTTAGAGGCCGTCATTAAACCAGCCGATCAGCCTTTGGCCGCCAATGAAGTGCGCCTCGTGGTTCTGCCGCCACCGAAAATGCTGCAGGCGTTGCAAGACCAGCAGATTGCAGGTTACATCGTGGCTGAGCCCTACAATTCAGCCGCCGAGCTGACCCAAAGTGGCAAACTCTTACGACTTACGGGTGATATTTGGAAGGATCATGCCTGCTGCGTCGTCTTCATGCATGAAGATGACATCGCCCAGCACCCTGCCTGGACGCAAGCGGTGGTCAATGGCATTGTCAAGGCTCAGCAGTGGGCCAAAGCGAACCGCCCCGAACTGGCCTACATCCTTTCTAAGGACGGGGGGCAATACATGCCCTACGAATTGCCGGTCATCGAGCGGGTGATGACCTATTACGACAATGACTACTACTACCAAAAAGGGGCCATCATCAATCCTGAATGGCGATCGCGGCGGATTGATTTTCAGCCCTATCCGTTTGCGTCCTACACCAGCGAACTGGTCGCGGCTCTACAGCAAACCCTGATTGGCGGCGACGATGCCTTCTTGACTGCGCTCGACCCCGAGCAGGTGGCGCAAGATTTGGTGGACGATTCATTTGTGAAAGCCGCGTTGAAACAAGTGGGAGGCCCCCAAGCCTTTGGCCTTTCCCTCGATTTATCCCGACAGGAAAGCATCTTGATCTAGGTCGATTTCACCGTGCATGTTTCGCTGTCCCTTGCTTGGCGATCGCCATGAGTAGCCTCACACACCTCAAACTTTTACGCCCCCAGCGGCTCACAAATTGGCTGTCCATCGCTAACCTGCTGCGTTATGGACTGGTGATGCTAGTTCTCGCCAGCCTGTTACTGACCAGCGGCATCCTGATTCGTATTAGCGCCCAAACGCAACTGCAAAAAAGCCAGCTCCTGCAACAAACGCGATCGCGGGCCGTAGCCCAAAATATTGGGTCGGAACTCAACGACTTGCAGAGTGAGATGCAGTACTTAGGGCGCGTCAGAGGCTTGGCGACCCTACCTCAAACCGTGCAGCGTGATTTGTTAGAAGGACTCACTCGCAGCAATGATGCGTTCCAGGCAGTCGCCACGTTCAATCTCAATGGGGATGTGTTGGTCAGCGTTTCGCCCTTTGACCAAAATCCGCAACACCTAGCCAACGATCTGACATT
>CAZFWL010000192.1:0-6033 GCA_964522775.1 uncultured Halomicronema sp. | reverse complement strand
TGAAAGGGAGAAACCGCAACAAACGCAGTCGTCACCCAACCAACAGCAGGTTTATCGAAGAGCTGAAGACACAGCCAGTAAACAAATGGTAAACATAGCAAGCTGATCAACGCCGTCAAAAGACGATTTACCAGAACTGCGTCTCCTGGCAAACTGCTCCAGGCACGAGCCAGCACGAAATATAAGGGAGTTAGCTGGGGCTCAAACTCTTTAAGACCATTCACTGTATCTGCATAGCTTGTGCCGCCGATCGCAGATTGGTATTGAGCGATATCAGTCTGATTTACCAACTCGCCAGTGAAAAGCTCACTATAGTCAGTGATATCTAGAAGCTGTCCTGATATCTGCAACGATGTAAAGACTTCATCGCGCCAATATATCTTCCCATCTAAATTATAAAATCTCAGAAAAATGCCAATTATTAGAACAATACCGATAAGGTACTTGCCGATTTTGAATAGAGTACTTTGCCGAGAAAAAACGCTGGCTTTTTCCATAATGCTTATATTTTTAATTAAATAATCAAAAGCGCGAAATACTCACAACTCTGAAATGACGTCTTTTGAATCCTTTATCCGAGACTAATAATCTCACGGAACTGATGCGACCGTTAGAAAGTTTAGACCGATAATGAAGCACACTTCTAACAGCGTCAAACCATGCAATTTTACGCAAGACAACATGTCGGAGTCCTACTTATCGCGATTCACCTCGGTCACTCTCCAGCTGAGCTTTAAGTTCAGCCAGAAATTCCAAACAGTGACTAGACCAATGGCCAGCAAGTTGGCAACGTAGGCCCATCGCTGACCAAAGATGAGGTTGTAGATCAGGTTTAATGCCAATACGTTCAGTACCAAACCGGCCAAACAAATCATATTGAACTTCAAGAAGCGCTTAAATCGCGCTCCCCAACCCCTTTGGCTACGGCTAATCGCAGCAAAAGTCCATAGGTCGTTCCAAACGAAGTTGTTCAAAATGGCGACTTCTGCCGCTAGAATCTTGCTTCTAGTCAACGGTAAACCGAGTCCAGTATGTAATAGGTACAGGACTGCCATATCGATAAAGACACCACTCAAACCCACTAGCGCGAACCGGAAAAAGGCTTTGGCAGGGAAAGTGCGACGAATCTTGCCAAGACGACCGCGCGATCGCAAGCGCAGCAAATGGTGAATATAGTCAATGTACTGCTTCCAGGTCACCTTGCTAGCGCCGGCAGTACGCTCCTGAAAGACATATCCTGCTTCGTCAATAACCTCGACATCGCCACGGCCAATGACCTCCAGTAGAATTTTGTACCCTCTGGGGTTTAGCTCAGTGTCAGCGATCGCCGAACGACGACAGACAAAATAACCACTCATTGGGTCACTTACCCGTCCCACCACATTCGGCAAAATCAGCAGTCCGAGAACTTGCGCCCCACGGGACAAAAACCGTCGAATGATACTCCATTCACTGACGCCGCCCCCTTCAACATGGCGGCTGCCAACTGCTAAGTCAGCGCCACCACGCACTTTATCAATCAGATCCAACAGCACTTGAGGAGGATGCTGTAAGTCAGCATCAATTACGCCGAGAATATCGCCCTCAGCTACTTGCCAACCTCGAATGACTGCTGACGAAAGCCCCTTTTCGCCAACGCGACGCATCACTTTGACCTGTGGATAAGTCTGCGTCAACTCCAGACCAACCTGCCAGGTCTCGTCTGGGCTGTTGTCGTCAACCACAATCAGTTCATATTGATTGGGAATTGTGGCATCCAGAATACCGACCAGCTTGGTGACCAAGGTCTGCAGGTTATCGCGCTCATTAAAGGTTGGAATCACCAACGAGAAAAGGATGCTACAGGTAGCGGTATCACTACTCATAGCTGGTTGGGCCAGATATGAGGGCGACTGATGAGTCACTTCTGTCGTAGTGACAGTCGCAGGTACAACAAGCTTGCCAGTAGGGGATTCGATTAATCGCTGGTGTGATTGAATTTCTAATGATTTAGAGTAAGTCATAAAAATAGTCCAATTAGCGATTATTACTTAATAAAAACTACTGAGAGCTTGGCTATACGCTCTGTCCACTGAAATTAGCGACTTTCCTAAGACAGCACTTCCTCAATACCTAAGCCCCTATCTCTACCCACTGAATCAATTTACGGCCCTGACATCGCCATCCAAAGCGAAATACCAATGGAGGCCAGTGCTCTGCCTATGAGACGTCTAATCAATTTGACATAAAGAAAACGTGGCTGGCATTTATTCGTTTTTACGAGTTTATACGGATAAAACTGGCAATTAGTAAGCGGCAAATTAAATTCATCACAACTTTATAGGGGTTTCGCCAGAGCTTTACAGAGCAAAACTGCCACTAATTGAATGAATGCAACGTGATCTTAACGGTATTAATGGCATGAATTATATTGCTTTCAGCCGCTGCCTCATATCCAAAATGCCTACCCCTTTCGTAGGACTAACAGAAGCAAGAATCAGCAGCATACCCAGACTATCTTGATTGCAGCCTTGATATGGCAGCTTGAGGACGGCAATGTCGAGCAGAGCGAAGGCGATGCATGAGCGATCTGTCTATGAAACCTGCTCAAGCCCAAGCGTCTCTCAAGCAGCATGCTTTGCTTCATACCCAATAGCTAAGGCTGAACGATGACTCGTGTGCCAACACGGATACGCTCATACAGCTCAACCACATCGGCATTGCGCATACGGACACAGCCATGAGAAACGGCTTGACCAATCAGGTGCTCGTCAGGAGTACCGTGAAAACCGATCGCATTATTGCCATCGGTCCAAAAGCCAATCCAGCGAGCCCCGAGAGGATTCTCAGGACCGGGGGGAACGAGCTCGCCTGTAAAAGGGTGTTGCCAGGTTGGATGTTGCTGGCGGTGAAGCACCGTAAAGTTACCCGTTGGAGTTTCCCAATTATCCCGACCGATCGCGACGGGGTAACTCACAACTTGGCGATCACCCTGATAACCATACAACCGCCGCTCTGATAGCTTGAGGACAAGCAAAGTCAGCCGCTCACTGGGAGTTGGCAGAAACAGGCTGGCATCATGAACTGCCTGCGGAGCCGGAGTTGACGAAAGAACTGCCGATGTCGAAGGACTGTTTAAGTTCAGTGGCTGAGCTGCGGCCCAGGCCGCACTACTGCTGCTCAAAATACTGCCAACACAGCAAATACCCACACACGCAAACGATTTTTGCAAAACAACGTTTAACATCGCGTGAACATGGGGAAGTGCCTTTGACATGGCTACTGCTCGACAACTACAGTCATGCCCATGCGTACGTGACTGTAGAGCGACAAGACATCTTCGTTACGGAGCCGTACACAACCGTTAGAAGCGGCACGGCCGATGGAAGATACAGTCGGCGTACCATGAAATCCAATAATGCCGTTGGGCATTTCAGTGAAACCAATCCAGCGTAGGCCTAAAGCACTATTTGCCCCTGGCGGAAACACCTCTCCTGTCCAAGGACTTTGCCAAGCCGGATTCTCAATCATCTGAAAAATTTCAAACTGTCCCGTCGGCGTGGGGGTGCCTGGAGCACCAATGGCGACGGGATAGCTGTCGATCACGCGATCGCCATCGTATACATACACACGCCGATCACCCAGCTTCAAGACGATGCGATCAGCTTGGGGAATATATGCAGGCAAATGCTCGTCACGGCGGCCTAACGCATAGTCGGAACTAGCCGCAATGGGAACCCGAGCAGAAATGTAATCAATCTCTAAGTGGACAGGGTCAAGCGAAGCCGTCAGAACTTCTGCTTGAGCGCTGGGAGCGATAACTGAAGTGGCCAACAACATCGCAGTTGCCCAATACCACCGATTCTGACGCTTAATCATCGCTGCGCGAAATCTCCCTATCCACTAATCAAGATGGAACGTAACAGAACTGAATAGCTGTTACTGCGATTCTACCAAAGGCCAGGAACGGGCTCGGCCATCACTTCCTCTTCTTCGACGATCACTTCCTCTTCGACGATGACCTCTTCCTCGACGACGACTTCTTCCTCTTCTTCAGCCATTTCTGCGAGGATAGATTCCAATTCCGCCACAGCATCAGCAGGTGCTAAAACGCCATCAATGACGTGAATCAAACCATTGGTTGCAGGAATATCAAACCCAACCACGCGAATATCGCCAACAGTCACCATTTCTTCGTCAATGACCACGGGCAGATCAGTACCTTCCAAAGTCTCAACCGGACCAGTTTCAAGATCGCTCGACATTACTGCGCCGGGGACGACATGGTAAGTCAAGATGTCGGTCAGCAAATCCTGGTTTTCGGGCATTAACAATACCTCTAAGATGCCGTCGGGCAGGGCGTCAAAGGATTCATCCGTCGGCGCAAAAACGGTGAAAGGGCCTTCGCCGTCGAGGGCTTCGGTTAATTCAGCGGCTTCCAGTGCCGCCTCTAAGGTGCTGAATCCCTCAACACTGCTAACAATTTCAGCAATGCTACCCACTGCCAGCTCTTCTTCAGTTTGTGAAATGGTTTCTTCGACTTCCATTTCAACTGCGGTGTGGCCATCGGCGAAAGCCGGAGCGACAAAACCCAATCCCAGTACACCTGCCAGTGCCAGAGTCTTGGCGGAAAATGTCTGAATGCTCATAAAGCTCAACTGCCTCACACAAAACGTAAATTTCTGTGAATCTACCTGATATTCACCACGATGACAAGTCGTTCAGGCTGGTAGAAGTGCTCATATCGCTGAATCAGCCTTGCATAGCAGGGGTTAGCGATGAACAGAACGAACAATGTAATAGCTCAAAGACAAGGCGATAATGGCCAGGGCTAACCCCACTAAACTCACCCCCGACACTTTTTCTAAATCTAGGATTATGAGCTTACGACCGACAGCAGTAAGCGCCGTAGCGATCACGAGTTCTACTTGCACAACATGGCGACGAATGTAGGCGGTGATGTTTTCTAGGATTTCTAGGGCAATCAGTACGCTGAGAAAGAGCCCAAAAATTTCCGTCAAAGTAGTTTTAAAGAAACCAGTGCTGTCGGTAATCAGCAGGGAGCGATAGAGGACGATTCCCAAATCAATAACCGTCACTAAGATGACGACGATCATCGCAACTGACAGCACTTTGGAGACAATGCCTTCAATTTGCCCCAAGCGCTTGAGAAAGACATCGTCCTCCCAATTGCGCACGAGATTTCTGAACCGCGAGTTGGATTGCCGTGCCATGCTGCCTGATCAAAAGGGGATGCTGTGAGCATAGAAGATGGACTCCCCTTCGGTAAAGTCGACGTGACGCGGGGCAGACAGAGATTCTAGAAGACTAATTTGCGATCGCGCTTGGCAATCACCCAGTCATTTCTCGCACTCCACCGACAGCAGTTTTCTCCTTCGCTTTGAGGCTTTTGCAGGACTTTGTAGCCCTCAAGAGATGGCTGGGGTGGATCAGCACCCGCTCAAAAACAAGGCACCGATCTGAGTCGATCCAGGACTTCGGCAAAGGCTCCGGTATCGGTTTCTGTAACCGGACCGTGGGGATGAAATCGCGTCCCTATGATTAAAAGCTGGAGGGATTTCAGTTTCCACAATTTCTGACGTCTCTCCTCACGTTTGCTTGATTAGTGAGGAGGCAATAGCGATGAAACGTGTAATTAGATCTTGGTGGGGCCGATCGATCTCGCTCACCCTGTTAGTCGGCAGTAGCCTATCGACGACCACGCTACCCAGTCATGCCAAAGTTGCGGATAACTCTTTGGCTCCTGCATCGGAGGTAACCACGGTGATGTCAACGTCAACTTCCCCTCTGGAACAGACGGTTTGGCAGTTGGTCAGTTATCGCGATGCCAGCGGGGAAATGGTAGCAGCGTGGGGCGATCGCCCAGCGACGATGCAGTTTCAAGACGGGCAAGTGACGGGCACCACCGGCTGCAATCGCTTTTTCAGTGCTTACACGCTGACGGGGGACGAACTGGAGATCGCTCCTGGAGGCAGCACTCTAATGGCGTGTTTTCCTGAGGCGTTGGCCCAGCAAGAAACCGCCATCTTTACT
>CAZFWL010000191.1:0-6088 GCA_964522775.1 uncultured Halomicronema sp. | reverse complement strand
GTGATTCTGTGTCCGAGCTTACTCATAGCAGCCGCGATGTTCTGTTTCGTGATGCCGAACCCAGTCTGGAGATCTCCGAGCAAACCAGACCGTGGAGCTTTGATGCTTCGCCGGAGAGTTTCAAATTGGGGCTCGAAGCTTACCGTATAAATCTGGCCTCGCTGTTTGATCCCACGTTGGCCGTTCACACATCGCTGGTTGAGCCGCTGCCGCACCAGATCATGGCAGTTTATGGCAGTATGCTGCGTCAACAGCCGCTCCGCTTCTTGCTGGCCGACGACCCCGGGGCGGGTAAGACGATCATGGCCGGACTCCTGATCAAGGAGTTGATTATTCGCGGCGATTTGCAGCGATGCCTGATCATCTGCCCGGGCAGCCTGGGTGAGCAATGGCAGGACGAGCTGTTTGAAAAATTCAATCTTGAATTCGAACTGGCAACGAACGACAAACTGCAGGCGGCGCGGAGCGGAAACTGGTTCAACGAAAATGATCGTTGCATTGGGCGAATTGACAAACTGGCCAGAAACGAAGATTGTCAAAATATGCTGGAGGTCTGCGAGTGGGATCTGGTGATCGTTGACGAAGCGCACAAGATGTCGGCGACCTACTTTGGCGGCGATGCAAAATACACCAAGCGATATCGACTGGGGCAATTGGTATCGGGGACAACACGTCACTTTCTGCTGATGACGGCCACGCCTCACAATGGCAAGGAGCAGGATTTTCAGCTCTTCATGGCACTGCTCGACGGCGATCGATTCGAAGGTCGGTTTCGCGATGGCGCTCACGTGTCCGATGCACGCGACCTGATGCGACGAATGACGAAGGAGCAGCTTCTGCGTTTCGACGGTTCCAAGCTCTTTCCCGAGCGGGTCGCATCGACCATCAAGTATGAACTGTCCGATGAAGAATCAGCCCTGTACGCGGCCGTGACCGATTACGTGAAAAATGAATTCAATCGTGCAGCGAAGTTGGAAGATGGCCGAAAAGGCACCGTCGGTTTTGCCCTGACCATCCTGCAACGGCGGCTCGCCAGCAGCCCTGATGCAATCTATCAATCGCTGCTGCGGCGAAGAGAGCGATTGGAAAGTCAGCTTCGCGAAGCCCGTGAATTGAAACGGGGTGGTTCAACGGATCTGTTCCGCAAGTATCGACTGCCGAACCTGACGGAGGATGACCTTGACGATATGGACGACCTCCCCGAAGAGGAAATGGAAGAGCTGGAAGCCAAGGTGATCAACGGCGCCACGTCGGCTCAGACCATCGCCGAGTTGGAACTTGAAATCCAAATGCTGCAACAGCTGGAAGCAATGGCCGACTCGATCCGTCGAAGTGGCCGGGATACCAAATGGAGCGAACTGTCGGCGCTGCTGCAGGATAATCCGGAGATGTTTACCACGCACGGCCAGCGTCGCAAACTGGTCATCTTTACCGAACACAAGGACACATTGCAGTATTTGCATCGGCAGATCGAGAGTCTGCTGGGCAATCCCGAAGCCATTGTCATCATTCGTGGTGGAATGGGACGCGAGCAGCGCCGCAATGCCGAAGAAGCATTTCGTTCCGATCCGGATGTCGCCGTGCTGTTGGCCACTGATGCCGCGGGCGAAGGTATCAACCTGCAACGCGGCCACCTGATGGTCAATTACGACCTGCCCTGGAATCCCAACCGGCTGGAGCAGCGATTCGGGCGTATTCACCGAATTGGCCAAACCGAAGTCTGCCATCTCTGGAATCTCGTCGCCCACAACACGCGCGAAGGCGACGTATACGTGCGGCTGCTCGATAAACTGGATGCCGCTCGTCAGGCACTTGGCGGCAGCGTCTTTGATGTCCTGGGCCGCGTTTTCGAAGGACACCAGTTGCGGCAGCTGATGATTGACGCCGTGCGCTACGGCGACAGCACCGAAGTCAAAACGCGACTGCTCGAAAAGGTCGACAATGCGGCCAGCCAGCAACACATCCGCCAGCTGATCGAAGACGAGGCCCTCAGCAAGGACTCGATGGACGTCCGACGTGTTCAAAAGGTTCGCGAGGATATGGAACGACGCGAACTGATGCGTCTGCAGCCCCATTACATCAAGCAGTTTTTCCAGCCAGCGTTTGCGTCGCTCGGCGGCAAGCTGTCCCAACGCGAACCCAAACTTTACGAGATCCGTCACGTGCCGGCCGTCATCCGCGCTCGTGACCGCCAGATCGGACGTCGCGCTCCTGTCCAGCCCCGCTACGAACGGCTCACCTTCGACAAAACGCTCGCCTCGTCCAAGGTGCCCTTCATCTGTCCCGGGCATCCGCTGCTCGACGCCACGCTGGACGTCGTATTGGAACAGAACCGTTCGTTGCTGCGACAAGGTGCGGTCTTGATTGATCCCATCGACCTGTCCGAAGCCCCCAAGGCGCTCGTCGTATTGGAACACACGATTCGCGACAACGAATCCAACACGCACGGCACGAATCGCGTTATTTCCCGTGAAGCACAGTTCGTGACAATTTCCGAAGATGGACAGGCCCGACAAGCCGGCTTCGCACCGCATATCGATTACGATCTGCCCACCAAAGAAGAACTGCAATTGGTAAAGCCCCTGCTGGATGCCGCGTGGCTGCGGAATCACATCGAAGACGCGGCCAAATCGTACGCGTTGCAGCACATCGTTCCCGAACACCGCCAGCGGGTCGAATCCGAACGCAAGTCACGATTGGAAAAGACACGCGTCCAGGTCAAACGCAGGTTGCTGCACGAAATCAATCACTGGGACAATCGGGCGCAGGATCTGAAACTGAAGGAAAAGTCCGGCAAGCAGCCCAAAATGAATTCCATTCAGGCACAGCGACGTGCGGAAGATCTGCAAGCTCGGCTCGATGCGCGTCTGGCCGAGATCGATCGACAGCTACAGCTTTCCACCGGCATGCCCAGCGTGCAGGCCGGGGCGTTTGTCGTTCCCAGGGGATTGATGAACAAACTAAAACGCGAACACGGCATCGATGTCCCCGACGGCAATACCCTGTCCGCCGCTGATACCGCGACGATCGATCGACTGGCTGTGGAGGCAGTCATCGCCGCCGAACGCAAGCTGGGTCGCGAACCAATCGAAATGCCGCACAACAATCCCGGATTCGATATCGAGTCGTTCCTGCTCGACGAAGACGGACAACGCACCGGCGAAATCCTGTTCATCGAAGTCAAAGGCAAAACCGTCGGCAACGACACCGTCACCATCTCGTCCAACCAGATCAACTACTCGCTGAACAAGCCGGAACACTTCCTGCTGGCCATCGTCCCCATCGAAAACGGACTCGCCGCCGAGCCCCGCTATGTCCGTCAGCCCTTCGCGCAATCGCCCGAGTCGATCGTACGCAGCATCAATTACGAATTGGCCGAATTGCTGGTACGGTCGACTCCGCCCTGCTAGTCGCTGCCTGATTGACACAAACCAGCAAGTTGTACGACAGCATGGAAAAAGTGCCGGTTGGTTCTGCCATCGAACCAACCGGCACGTCGAAACAACATCGGGACAGACCGCGCCGCTGCCTGCACCGTGAAAGCGACCCGTCGCATCGGGCCAACGCCTGAGCCAACGCCTGAGCCAACGCCCTAGCCAACCATGGCCGTCAATTGAACGACGGTCGTATCGCCAGCATTCGCTCAGAGATACGACCGTCGTTCAATTGAGCAATAATCTCGGCACGATTGGTGGGACAATCCGGGCTGTCCCCGAACGGGCTATACAGCTCGGGAAGCCGTGGAATCACCTGATCGACGTCATGCGAATCGACAAGCTGCGAGACAAAGGTCTCCCACGTCCCCCGCGCCTTGCGCCATGAACCGCTCGAAATCACGGGATACTCTTCGTCGCCCGCCCAGACATAGATCCACGCCGGACGAACTTTGCCATCGCCCACGTGCACGTGCGTCAGCCGACGCTCGAACAGCGAGTTTGCGCCATAGCCACGGAACCCTTCGATCTCGTCCAGACGACGGATGGCTTCACGGGCGTTGTTCAGCCGCACGAACTCACCCTGCACCCGAAGGTCCACGCTGTCATCGGGCAACATCCCGGGATATGCCACGGTGTCGATCAACTGTCCCGCCGCTTCGGCCAGCACGACGCAGTGAATGCCAAAGTCCTTCAATACCGGAAACCGCAGCTCGTTGCGCATCAGTGTCCCGTACGTAAAGACGGCGTCGACCGTCGGCGGAATCAGCTCGTTGCGCGCGGCCGCAAGCAGGGCGTCAGTCGGCATCTCAAATGCTTCCAGTCCCCGCTTCACGACCTCCACATAGCTGGCCGCAGGTTTCACAAAGTCCTCCTCCAGCTCTTCCCTCACGACATAGGTCACCCCCTCGATCATCTGGCCCCGATCATCGAACAGCTGAACCGTCCGTCTTTCGTAGGCCAACGGATGCCCCTCCTTGCGGTCCAGAGTCTCCCAGGCAGTGGCATCGGGAACTTTAAACAGCATTCCCTCCACCACATCGCCGACACTGGGGACGACATTCAACGCACCGCCGCGACGCCCCTGCGAATATCGCGAAAAACTGAGCCGATAATCGGGCAGCTGCACCACACCGACCGGATTCAGGTCGCAGTGCGGGACGTTTGCCCTTTCGCAAAACCCCTTCAGGTCGTCCTCGTTCAGGTTCGAGCCGTAAGCAAAATAGTACGATTGGTCTGAAAAATTGGTGTTCATACGAGAATTTCTCCCAAAACAGAACATACGGAATTTGGCCCAACGTCAGGCCCACATCAGACAGTTTCGTCGCACGCGCGTGACAAGGGCGTGACCATCCGAATTCAGCGAACTCGATGGGCATCTACGGCCTTGATTGGCACCATCCCAAAGATCGACAACGATTCGGGCGGGTCGTTGAATTGCAGCGCTTCGCCTGCCGGGATACCCGTAAGCTGGCTAAGTTTCTTCGTCAGCCGTTCTTTCGTCTTGCGGTATCGCTTTTCACAAATGTCAATCTGCACACGTTGACGCTTCTCGGCCGTCGGCAACTCGGGATAGACCATCTCGATGGCAAGGATCCGCAGCTGCTCGTCGTTAATGCTCATCGCCATCAATTCCGGATCGGATGGAGCCATCGGTATCCTGGTTGACCATGTCCAGCTTGAAGCAGATGGCGTCCGGGTGTTTGGCGGACAAAGATTCCAGTTCGGCCGCCGCAAAAGCCTTGGTGCACGCGATCGCGCCGAATTGCGGATCGTGCGATACCAGTCGGTACGATCCGGTATAGTCAAATGCACCCTCGCAGGTGTTGGTCGGCAGTTCTTCTGTACCCAGTCCCGCCAGACCACCATACGGCAAATTCGCGAAATATGCGGCCAATTCCAGCAGGTTGAAGTGTCCTGACTGCAGTTCTGCCCGCGTACGCGTCTCGCCAAAGAAGCTTGCGCTGCGGAATGTCTCGATCGCAGCTTCATATGCAAGGTTCTGCCGTTCCCTATACTCATCCGCTGACTCGGGCTGCATCTGACTCAGGCGTTGCAGGACAGCAATCTGGTAAATGTTCGGCAGCGGTCCCAGGCCAAACTCGATTGATGTTTCGGACTCTTTCAGCAAGCTCAGAATCCGCTCCAGATCCTCCACGCTATTGGCTTCGTTACGCAGCAGCAGATGAGCCAACCGATAGGCAGCCAGTTCCTTCCATGGAGTTGCTTCCCGTAACGCCAGTCGGTACGCCTGTGTGGCGAACTCAATCGCCGACTCCAGATCTCCCGCCAGCAGTTTGGTTTCGCGTGTTCGTTGTAGCAGCGTGTGAATCGCATCGCGAGTCATGGAATCCTCGTCCTGAATAAAGTGGCAAGTGACCGCTGCGAACGAACGGTTCAGCCAGCAGGCCAGCCTTGTGGTCATCGGGAATCAATACCGACACGGCCGTTCTGCTGTGGTTCACCCGGAAGTGATCGCATCACAGATCGGGTTCATCTCACCATATGAATTCAGCGATCCCGTTTCCATTCCTCGAAGTGGTATTCGACTGCCCCAATATCGGGGGAATAGATATATGTCCACGTATATCTATCATTACTGGGTGTATTTCTTGATATGCACCGAGCAGATCGCGGTTGGTGTTCAAGCCGGG
>CAZFWL010000190.1:0-6115 GCA_964522775.1 uncultured Halomicronema sp. | reverse complement strand
CCAATCCAAATGCTGACAGCGTCAGCAAGTCTTACATTTCTCCTTAAAATGGGCGGGCCTTTGCCGTAAGGAGCTAGAATTTGGCCGCAAAGTTTTGCCTGTTGATACCGAAGTTTGATCCAAGCATGATGAAAAAATTCTGGACAATTGTAGTTGGGGTGGCCACCACGGTCGCTTTATTAATGGCGACCTTGACATCCTCTTCAGCTATAGCCGAAACACCCCACGTAGCTGACGCAAACCTAGGGATTTCGCCAAGTAGCGCCGAGGTGTGTGCCATTGTCACCACCATGCCAGATGCCGAAAACACCGACGAGTTTTTGGCTAAGCTGGATACCACTCGCGAAGGCATCATTGCTGACTTAGAGGCGACGAGCTCTAACATGATGCAATACGACAGCGAAGGCTATGGCTGGCAAAATATTATCGATAGTTCCGGGGCGCTAGAGCCTCAGGTCGGGGGGTGGCTACTGGGGGCCTTGAGAATGGCCTGTGAACCGCAAGCCGCAGCCACTGTCACCGGTACTGTTACCTATCGCCAGCGGATCGCGTTGCCCCCCGATTCCACCGTTGTCGTCACCTTAGAAGATGTCAGTTTGGCTGATGCCCCCTCCACGGTGATCGGTGGGGATATGATTCGGACATCGGGTCAGCAAGTACCGATTCCCTATTCAGTGGTTTACGATCCGGCAGACATCGTGCCTCAAAATCGTTACGTGGTAAGGGCCAAGATTTTCTACGGCGATGGCCTGAGTTGGACTAGCACTACGGCCTATCCCGTCATTACGCAAGGTAGCCCCACTGATGATGTTGAAATCATGGTGCAGCAAATCTAAGCGTGAGCGATTGGTCGCGTTGCGGGTGGCATCAGGCCAATCACGCAGAAATTGAATATCCATACAAAATAGGCGCGATCGCTCTCTCTGCAATCGCGCCTATTTACTGTCTCACTTTCGAATCGTCTAATGAATGAAATACTGAAGGCAGTATTTCCGCTCTTGTTGATGAGTCTGTTCGGGACTGCCGTAAGGGCGAGCGTACACGACAAAAAACGTCGCTAGCCCCAGGCAACACCAAACTCCCAGTCCTCGTATAGATGACATGATGAGCGTGAAATTGAGATCGCGCTGGCGCTATTTCACAAAGGAGTTAGAGGTCTTGCCTAAAGAGGCTGGAATCAGGTTAATGGGAGTTGCCTTTTTCCCCAATACCCAACACAAAATTGGACAAAATGTGACGCAGTAAAGTGTAATAACCGCGATTAATTCAGTTGCAGAAAAGATACTAGATGACATGAGAATCGCCTCTAAGAAATTTGCATCGAACCAGAGGCGCGTTCCTTCGGGGTGTTAACCCTACTTCCGTCCTTATACACCTAGCTTTCAAGTGCTAGATAGAAGGATGAACGTATTTAATTTATGTAGCCAATATTACTCTTTTAACTTAGTCCGTCAAGCAGCTATCTGAGTTGATTTTGCCTGTTAATCAGAGCAAGTATTGCGTTAGAAGTACTGCTGTCAAAGAATTACAGATTTTGCCGGACGCTGCTCGAAGGGGATTTAATGCCCGCCAACATCAGTTATTCATGACAGAGTCAACTGGTCATGACAGATGTGATGTCGAGTTTGCGATCGCGCGCCGCCAATTCTGCATCATCAGCGTCAATTAGCAAACTGGCTAATGTGCCATTCATGCACCAAGGGTTCAGTCGTTATACCCGAGCACCACCCCCCAAAAGGCATCTTCAAAAACCCCTTCATTGGCGTCAATCGTGACTCGCTTAGCCCAGGTAAATACGTCAAAGCTGACATGACCACTATCGTGTTTCCAAAAGGTTCCTTTTTGGATTTCCACATTGCCCACGAGAGCAATCCAGTGATTGGGGACAGTAATGCGTGACTTATTTTTGCTCAGCAGGTTTTCTGCCGTAATTAGCCCCAGAGCCACACCCCCTTGATCGAGAATCTCCTGCGACTTTTTTAAGGCAGCTAAATCTCGCAAAACATAGGTGTGAAAATATTCCACTCGGGAGTATCCCAAAATTTCTCGCACCCACCCCTTCATTTCCCAGAATTTGGTCATGCCCGCCAGATTACGAACGAGTTCTGGAGCGTTGGGTTCGACTGGAAACAGGAAGTTTTCCGATTCACGCAGGGTCGCCAACACCATCCAGTCGGCTGGCCCCATGCGCAACTCCCCTTGGCTGGCCTGCCGCAATGACTCAGAGGCTTGGATCTGGCGAGTTTGGGCCTGAAAACCACCGGTCTCATAAAGCGATTGGCACAGTTCGACATACCGCAGCGGAAACTTACGAATTAGCTCAAATAACACTGACGCTGGCCCGCAGAACGGTTGCTGCCCCTGATTAACGCGGAACGGATTATGTAACCGCGATCTCATTTCGCTGATGATGGCAGTCTTATCCAGGTGCGGCCAAACTCCAGCATCATCAGAATCGCGAAACGTATTGAGGGCAGTAATTGCTGTCCGTTTTTCAGCATCACTAGCGACGATTCGGG
Source organism: uncultured Halomicronema sp. (assembly GCA_964522775.1). Classification (GTDB taxonomy): domain Bacteria; phylum Cyanobacteriota; class Cyanobacteriia; order Phormidesmidales; family Phormidesmidaceae; genus Halomicronema. The sequence continues at coordinate 3,596 of CAZFWL010000190.1, read as the reverse complement.
GCGTTTCAGTCATGGGAGTTCTCCAACTGAATGGATAAGACCAACATCTTCAATGAATGTACCTTCACTGTTTGATGCTGCCACGAACTTCAACGCCACTCATCAGAATTGCGTAAATCTGGCATAACTAGCCCGGCATTGCCTATTGGAGGAATGCTCAACAACCGGAGATGCCGATGCAATCTCCTGAATGCAGTTCCGAGCATATCCGCAAAATGGACACCGACGTGGCAAACAAATTTATCTGTATGTGGGCTGTTGACACCAGTTTGTCGCGAACCCTCAAACCGAGTTCGGCTAACGCGATGAGGTCCATCAGCTACAACCCGGAACGGATTCCGGCATTGGCAGAGTTAGAAGCACTGCAGACCTTTATCAGGGAGCACAAAAATCTGGATTGGAAGATCGTCGACCATTGCCGTCTCGGTCTGCTCAGGTGGGTTGTCGGTGACCTTAGTGGGCAGGCATTCAAACCGTTATGGGTAAGTGGATAGCACTGTTGTCGCTCTATCACCGATGGCTGGAAGACCTATCCTCGTGACAGCCCAGCGGGTGAGCCAATCGTTCGCGAGACTTATATGACTCAGATTGAGGGCAAAACATGCAATGGAGACATTGTCTAGCCTGCCTCCATCGCCAGACGCTGTGTGACTCAAAGGCCAGTGCCGCCCCGAAAGCCTAACCTTTGAATGACTCATCCCGCATTTCAGCAATGTCAGGGTCTTAGTCTGGGCTGTTTCTGAATCCTTGCGCCTAATACCATGAATCTTCGCTCCCTCTCTTGACTCCACCTCGCCCATCAACCAAGCGCCTCAAGCCTGAGCCATCGGCTTTCGCGCAAGGGGGCGATCGCCTCTAAGCTAGTCCATGACCTCATTTAGCCAAATGACATGGATATTCAGTGGCAAGCTGCCAAAACCTACGAAGACATTCTTTATCACAAGGCCGAGGGCATCGCGAAGATTACGATCAACCGTCCCCATAAACGCAACGCCTTTCGCCCCAAGACCGTGGTCGAAATGTATGACGCCTTCGCTGATGCTCGTGAAGATACCGCAATTGGGGTAGTGCTTCTCACCGGGGCAGGGCCGCATACTGATGGTAAATACGCCTTTTGCGCGGGTGGGGATCAGAGTGTCCGAGGGCAGGGTGGCTATATCGATGAAGGTGGCATGCCGCGCCTGAATGTCTTAGATTTGCAGCGGCTGATTCGCTCGATGCCGAAGGTTGTGATTGCCTTGGTGGCTGGTTATGCGATCGGGGGCGGTCACGTTTTGCATGTGTTGTGCGACCTCACTATTGCTGCTGACAACGCTATCTTTGGTCAGACCGGCCCGAAAGTGGGCAGTTTTGATGGCGGCTTTGGGGCTAGTTATCTGGCCCGCATCGTTGGACAAAAGAAGGCGCGAGAAATTTGGTATCTGTGCCGTCAATATTCGGCCCAAGACGCGCTGGAAATGGGCTTGGTCAACACGGTTGTGCCGGTGGCTGACTTAGAAGCCGAAGGGGTGCAATGGGCCAGAGAAATCTTGGCCAAAAGCCCAATCGCCATTCGCTGTCTTAAGGCTGCTTTTAATGCCGATTGTGATGGCCAAGCGGGCTTGCAAGAGTTAGCAGGCAACGCCACCTTGCTCTACTACATGACCGAAGAAGGGAGCGAAGGCAAGCAAGCGTTTTTAGACAAGCGATCGCCAGACTTTGGTCAATATCCCTGGCTCCCTTAAATGCCAACCCCCAGACCTGATAACTTCTCGGTCTGGGGGCGACGCGCTAATTGAATTTGTGGATGGGGAGAAACGGTGCTAAACGGTTAGGCGGTTTCTTGCAAATAATCAGATTCCAACTGCTCAAAGTCTGGATGGTTGAGCACAATGCCTTGGGGCCAAACCGCAATTTTGGACTTGGTAACGGTGCTCATGGGTTCCACAAAAACCGGGGCCGCCAATGAGCAAGCTGACCAGTTACCTTTGACCGTCACGTTGAGCTGACCACAATGGCCGCCTCGTCGTCCTGCCAACGTAAAGTGGCGGCAGCGTTGACAACAAGAAACACCCAACTGAGAAGCGTCCATTATAAGTTCATTCCAAAAAACACTTGGTCATTATTTTCTCTAATGAATTTTCCTTCTTTTCGCAGATAAAAAATAGCAGAGCTAATACTGTCAATTGTTTCAGGTCTATTTTCAACACTGAGTCGGTTCATATTCTCTTTATGTTTACGTTAAATATCTACAATGGCGCTCTTTATAGAAAAAAGGGGCGTTTATTGTCGATATGACGCCAGGGATCCAATCTTGGAGACCTCATAAAGCTTTTTGTGTTTTGAAGTACATTTTAGTTCGCGACCCATACTGCCGATTTGTTGGCGGCAGTGTGATTATTAAGTGGGCGTATCGAATGTCTAAAATTGCTTTTGCGCCTATTTTTTAGGTGCAGAAACATCAGATGAAATCTTTATTTCTTCTGAAAAGGGCTACTTTACGTCGTTTCTCAGCCACTTTTCCCATGAGCTGAAGAGGCTTACTCAGCTGCAACCCAACGCTTACGGACAACTCCACACCGTTGGCTAATACTTCGGTGTACTTTCAGTTCCAACATGTGGCGGTGACAACGGCAGCGTTAGCTTTGGCGATTTTGGGTTTGGGGGCGATACCAGTGATGGGCAATGCAGATGGCACACACGCCCCAACGACTCACTTCCGAGGATGGACACGGACTACCGCACTGAGGACAATAGCTCTGACTGGCGAGCTGAGTACGTTTGCGGTCGGCCCACTGCTGAAATGCTTCGTTAGCAGTCGAGGAGGTCGCTCTTTCTCGCCCCTGGGGAAAGGCTGCCCAGCTAGGATGATCGGCAAGGGTTGGCCGAGCGGTGGGCTGCGATCGCTGTGATAGACGATGCCAGTCAGCCATGGCAAACCGTAGATCCTGGACTGTGGTCTGCGTTTCGGGAAGGGCGGCATGCAGTTTAGTCAAGATGCGCGATCGCTCAAAGGTCAAAGTTTGTGACCAGGCAGCGCTAGACACCGATACCTGCAGCACTCGGCGGTGAATCTTCGTGGGGCGGCTATGTTGCGCCACCGCCTCACCCACCAACTGCGGCCATTTAGCCAAAATTCGTCGCAAACTTGCATTGGCCTGCCATTGCGGCGATCGCTCTAAGGTTTGCATCAGGGTCTGAATTGACTGCATAAAGCGGGTGCCGATGGGCTGAGTGTGACTAAACTGAGGATCTAGACGGTAACAAATGGCTCTAGCCGAGCCGCGAACACAAGGGGGAGTGCCGCCACCACTAGAGATCTTGCACTGTTGTTACCCCTAAATATAGAGATTTTCGCGAAAAATGAGCAAAAAAACGGGAATCAGCTGTTCACTTTTCGGCAGACATTGTTATAACTAAATGCGAGTTTTGGTCGGCGATCGCTCCTTCGGTGCACAGCTAGCCAACTCAAGTCGCAGTCGACGACCTTGGCGAAGGTCTACAGTTCCTCAAGGATCTGTGTTGGTCGAGCAGAGTGGGCCCTATAATTGGCCTCACCTGCACTCATGGTGATCGTACTGCGATCGTCTGAACGCTCAAGTTCAGTTACTACTCTT
>CAZFWL010000189.1:0-6120 GCA_964522775.1 uncultured Halomicronema sp. | reverse complement strand
AAAAGTAAGATTCTAGTATCTTTGAGAAAAATTACTGACCCAGAGTGTTGATTGCTATTGGCATCGCTCAGCAATCCCCTAGAGCAAAGTGATGCTCTTCCATCGCCAAGACCGTACTTCCCGAAAGTCTTACAGGTCAGTAAGGTTACGGTTTTAGCCGCTGTTCTCACCCTTGGGCGATCAAAAGATATCCACAACTATTATCTAGCTTGCGAATCTGCATAGCTTGCGCTGTCTAAAATTTTGCCAGCCTAGTTCATTTGTTGGACAGACATCACTCGCGAGCAAGGTGCCTAGCCCCATCCATTTATTTATAGGCCAATTTGAGTCGCTTTCTTGATGACATACAGGGCCAATGGAATCAGGAATTTCATAAAACCAAGTCCACAGCAAGGCCTTGGTTTTCGGAGTCAGGGCAGCTCGTTTATTTGCCTTTGCGAGCCACGTTCAAAATCAGTCGACTCATAATGCGACCGTCTTCAAGCTTTTGCAAACTAAACTCGCCTCCGACCTGTTTCATAAGAGTCTTGCAAATGCTGAAATGTAGCCCAGGTGGTAAATCGAGTAAAGACGGTACAAGGATATCTTCGGGGCGACCGTGCTTGAGATCTTTGAGCAGTTGGCGCGGAATATCGCCATCGTCCGTGATAGAAAGTTCCATGAGATTGCGTTCGAGGGGACGACACCAAATGTCTAGTCGGCCGTGCTCTGGCGATCGCTGACAGGCAGCCACCATCACCTCATACAGCACAAACTCAATCTTTTCTAGATCCCCGGCAATGATGACATTGCTTTCGTTATGCACTTTGGCCCATAGATGTTGCGATTGAATTAACGGGTTGACCCGATCCATCAACCGATTCAGCAAGCTAATGAGGGGGGTTGTTTGTTGGTGTTTCCGCAGCTCCCACGTTTCGTGGGTAACGACGTTCTCAATGCCGCTAGTCAAAGTATTGAGCTGCCGTACAAGCTGCAGCTGACGCTGAGCGGTCAAGCCTTTGCCTTGGGTAATCGGATCGCTCAAACGGCTAAGATTCACCTTGAGCTGGCGATGGGTCTCATTTAACCGTTGATGTTTATACCAATTCAACGCCTCTAGTGACTCTTGCCGCTCTAGCAGCAAATCCACAACGTCAAGATGCCGACGCGACCAAGCCAATTGCCGAGCCAGCACTGATACTAAAGTCAGTTGATGGTTGCTCCAGCGGCGATCGCTGCGATCAGCCACAATCCAAACACCGTTGGGCACATGCTTATCCGCCGTCTTTAACGCGACCAATAAAAACTTGCTGTCCGCAGGACCGGTAATCCACTCGCGGGTTTCCGGCGGGAAATCATCCCACGTAACCGGCAATGGCCCATCAGTTTGTTGTGCCCAACTAATGATGGCATCGGAACTTAGGGGAATCACTTGCTCCTGATCAGCTCCAAAATCCACGTGATTTGAGATCACTCGCCCAACTTTGGCATGAGGATCGCCCACTTGCCAGGTCACTAAAGCCACAAGAGCCGCATCCAGCACGTCGCTGAGATATTGGCAGGCAGACTCTTCTAGCTGCTCCAACTGAAAAGTTTGCTGCAGTGTCCGTAATCCCCATTGGATGGAGCTATACAGGTCTTCTTGTTGATTGGTTTGACGCTGCAGTTGCCACTGTCGCAGGATGAGACTGATCTGCTGAGCATTTTGTTGTAAGAGGTGACTAGCAGCTGTTGACCATTGGCGAGGAGTAGGGCTCGCGAGTAAGATGATGCTTTCTGGGGCATTACCAGGGGACACATTGCAGGCTAAAACACTCTGCAGACCCAGGGTTTCAAAGTTTTCTCGCCAGGCCAATAACTTGAGATCGTTGGTCAGATCATTGATCGCGATCGCCGACTGGCCATCTTCCAACATTTGCCAGTCGACTTCATCGAGGGCCGGCCAGGCTGTTGATAAGCGTTTACGGGGCAACGTGCGCTTCTGAAAAATGACCTGATAGCCATCATGTTCTGCATCGTGCATCAACACTAAAAACTGCTGAGCATCACAAGCCTGGCAAAGACTATCGCCACACAGTTCAAGGGTATTTTGCCAATCAGACTCACTTTGAATGCTACGCACTACTCCAGTGAGTAGCTGGATTTCTTGATCTGACTGCCGCTGGGCTTCAGCGATAGAGAGCGTCGGCATCATGAGTCCAGCGAGATTAGCCACCGTCTTACAATAGCCCCGGCTGTCATCTGACCAAACCTGAGCATGATCGCTTTCGACGCTAATAAAACCTAGCAGGGTGGCCTGCTCAAAGATGGGAGCCACCAGCAAAGCATTAGCCTTGAGCAATTGTAAAAAGCGATCCGGCACGGCAGCAGTATTCGCGCTCTGGGCCTCCCCAACGACTAATAGTTGCTGCTTGCCAAGAAGTTGATAAACACCGCGAATTTCACTCACAGGCATGGTCAACCCTGGCGCATCTACCGTATGGCACTTGGGCACTCGTGCCTGCTTAGTCCGCAAGGTGAGCCTTTCCCAAAATTCAAATTTGTCTGGCTCCAGCCAAAAAATTCGCACGCGATCGGGCTGCACGAATCCAGCAATCGATTGGGCAATTTTAATAAGTTGGGCGTCGCGATCGTCAATGGTTTGTAACTGGTCAATCAAACTAGCTAGGGCCACACCCGGATCTTTGCGCTGTTTAGTCTGCAGCGTTTGCTCACGTTTGTGCAATACATCAGCCAAGGCACTGCAAATGGTAGAGATAAAGGTGCGATCGCTATTACTAATGCCCTGCCCCCAATGGTCAGAGCCCATAATGAGTAGGCCATAGCAAATATCTCGATGGCGAACAGGAAAAATCAGCGCCCCTTGAATCGAGAGCTGCTGGGCCATTTCATTCCAAGCAGCAATACGCGGCTCAATCCGTAAATCGTTGATGATGAGGGGACGTTGCTGAATGACCACTTGTTCCATCAGATCACCAGGAGCTAACGTAAATGTGCTCTTAAGTGAACGATGGGGTTTTGGGGCCAAAAACCCTTGGCTGACAACCTGATGTTGCACCCGCTCATACAAGCCAAACCACAGCAACGAATAATTGAGCTCTTCCTTGAGGTTGTCCAGCAGCGAAGAAACCAAACGGTCTAAATCTTCTGTTTCTCGCAGCAGCTTCAAAATTCTGGCTAAAGCTGCCAAACGCCTTTCAGGATTGGGACTAGGTAGAGTCGAAACCATGACTTTACTGTGATTAGCGAAGGAAAAGGCCGACTTGAAGTAGCAAAGTTGATGTCGGTCAAATCAACTCACATGAACCAAGATGCGCTAAGTAACCCTGTATTGTGCAAGGGCAAACATCAGAGCCATCTTGGGATTTTTAGCAGTGAAATACACGCTTAAAGGGTATCCGAAAGTTGAGTAGGTCTATGCTGGTAATCACAGATTCTTAGACAATCAGCCTTAGATGTAGCGATTAACAGAGCTTTCATTGCTTCATGGTATAAATCAGGCAAACCTTGAGAACGGTAAGATTGCCTATAAATACCAGAGAGCATAAGCATGGAGACGTTAACAGTCTGCCACTAATGTTACGCAGTGTTTTGCTACTCATACCGTGATGGCTACAATCTCCAAGGTAGCCCGATGGCATTCACCTATTAAGCTTGCAGTTCCGCATCGCGATCGCGTCCTGATCCTGTAGGTCTATCGTTTTATTAGACCCCATGCTCCTTGGTCCAGCATCGCTCTGTTAAGAGACTTCAAACTTGACTAGAGCAGATCAGCGGCTCGTTGACAGGAATATCGCGATCCGTTCGCGGCTGGCAACAGCTACATTATCAGCACTGAGTTAGTTACTCGCAATCCAGGCAATCGGCTAGTTGGGCACTTACCGCCTAATGGGCAAAGCATTTAATCAACAGGAACTGCATCATGGTTGATTGGTATCAGCAGTTAGTCCGACCGCTACTGTTTTACGGCGTTCAGATCGACCCAGAATGGCTGCACCAGCGTACTTTGGACTTGTTGAAGGGCACTGCTGACCCAACAGCGGCACCGGGAGCAGGCGTTTATCGTCAGCTCCAAGGGTGGCTCTCGCAGCGTTGCCAATATGTCGATGCTCGCCTCTCTCAATCGCTGTGGGGACTAACGTTTGCCAATCCCTTAGGCTTAGCAGCTGGCTTTGACAAAGACGGTATTGCGGCACAAGCCTGGTCCATGATGGGATTTGGCTATGCCGAACTCGGTACTGTTACCTATCATGCGCAACCGGGCAATCCTAAGCCGCGACTTTTTCGCCTGCCCCGCGATCGCGCTGCTATTAACCGCATGGGTTTCAACAATCAAGGTGCCGCCCAGCTAGCCACGCGGCTGCAGCATTATTGGCAACAAAAATCTTCCGCCATTCCCATTGGCATCAATCTTGGCAAGTCCAAAATCACTCCCCTCGATGAAGCCGTCGATGATTACGTACAAAGCTTTCGGCTGCTGCGGGGTCTAGGCGACTACTTCGTGGTGAATGTATCATCACCGAATACGCCGGGTTTGCGATCGCTCCAGGCCAGCGACAGCTTGGGACCCATTCTCGCTGCCTTGCAGGCCGAAAACACTGAAGCCAAACCTTTGTTGGTAAAAATTGCCCCCGATCTAGAGTGGGATGCGATCGCAGAAGTATTGGCATTAGCCAGAGATCATCATTTAGCGGGGATTATCGCGACAAACACGACTATTCAGCGATCAGGCCTCAAAACTGACCGCATTTTGCAAACTGGCAATCGCGTAACCGAAGAACCCGGCGGCCTCAGCGGTGCTCCCCTGCGACAGCGCTCGACAGAAGTCATCCAATTTCTCCATCAAAAAAGTCAGGGACACATGCCAATTATTGGCGTCGGTGGCATCTTTACGGCTCAAGATGCTTGGGAAAAGCTCAACGCTGGAGCGACCCTCCTGCAGGTTTACACCGGCTGGATTTACGGCGGCCCAGAGACTGCCCGTCGAGTGCTCACTGGCTTGACCCAGCAGCTAGAACACCATCAATTAGACAACCTGTCCGCAGCGATCGGCCAAAACCTCCCCTACGTTGCAGACTGAAACGCTTAATTGCCATACACCGTTTCATCTTCCGTACGCCAGGCTGGATCAACAATGCAAATAAACACTAGCGGTTCTTGGCCAGTGTTGCGGATGTGTTGCCGCGCCTTAGGCGGAATGTAGATAGCATCGCCAGCGCTGACCGCTTTTATCTCTTCATCAATGTGCATGTCGCCTTGACCGCTAAGGATGTAATAGACCTCAGACGTAGTCAGGGCATGATCAATGGAAGTTTTGCCTGCAGGCACCATCGCATGCGCCAGACTATAACGGAGATCTAGCGGCTGCTTATCGGGATGCAGTAACTCTCGGAGTTGGGTGTTATCTCCGGCAATAAACATCTCACAATCATTCAGATTTCTAACCAGCATGGCGATCGCAACCTTAGGCTTACCGTTTCATCCTAAAGGCTGCCAACTCTAGGCACAAAGCATGAATGTCTTACACCTTTGGCAAGGGCCACTCTACGCGAGACGTCTCAAAATCACGACAGCCAATCGCGTCTTCTGACAGCGCCTCTTTAGGATGTAGCGGACACTTCAGCAAATAGTTACCCGAAAAATACTGACAGTCAGAGCAAGGAATCTGGTGCATTTGCTGCGCTCGCCGAAAACCGTCCCATAAGGCTGACCAGACACTCCAAAGACCAAACAGCAATGTCATCCAAGCTATGACGAAACAGACAGGCACCAAAAAAGGTTGAATGGCGCGAATCACACTGTACGCCACCAAAAACAAACAATCCAGCACTTGAGCCATAACCGGCAACCTTCATGACAGCAGGGCTTACACCTTAACTCAATTCAATTTTATAAATAGATTTAGATCAATAGTTTAACTAAAAGCTGATTTCAAGGGAGCAGAACTGCCCCCTTAACAAACAAAAACTGGCTACCTGACTCGCAGATAACCAGTTTGTATAAGGCATGACAAATAAATTTAGTAAGCCAGACCCATACTGCGAGTGGTTTCTGCACCTAAATAAACGCGCACACTCAAAAAGTCAGTAGGACAAGCAGTTTCACACCGTTTGCAACCTACACAGTCCTCTGTACGAGGAG
>CAZFWL010000188.1:0-6128 GCA_964522775.1 uncultured Halomicronema sp. | reverse complement strand
TCGCCTCATGCTCAAGCGGCTGGCGTAAATTCGAACTTTTCAAACATCCTCTAAGTTGGAGACAGTGATATCTCAAGGATTCTTCACTCTATGCCACTTGAAAACGTTGCATTGACTCATATTCTCAAAATCCTCGGCCCTTCACTAGCAAAAACTATTCTTTCTAAGCTCTCAAGCGATAACGCATTCCTTGAGGCAACTGGCAGTGAAATCATTGACAGTATCAATGCAAAACTTGAGCCCTACTCTCAACCAGAAAAGAACATAGTGGAAGATGTAGCTTCCCGAATCTTTGATCAAACCAAATCTTTTTTTGAATTAGAGAGGGTAAGCCTCGATGAAGGGGGAGTATTCTCAGTAAAGATGGCATTTGCACAAGTTCTTGCACATGCCGAAATCACTCTAGATATTTTGACAAGTCAGGATCTATCCTCTTCGGCACTCGAAAACCATCTCAAGAAAATCAGTTCCACTGAGGTGCGAGATTTCAATACTAAAGAACAAGCATTCTATGAAACCCTAATCAAGGGTTTTAGCGAAAAGATTGTCACAGAAATAAGCCAACATGAAGGATTTATAGCTTACTTTGCCTCTGAGACTCTGACAAGACAGACAAAAACGCTGAGCGACCTAGAGGATATTAAAAGGCAAGGCAATGCGCAAAACAGAACTCTTGACAGAATTAGCGAACAGCAAATAGAAAGCCAAGGTCAGGCTTTTCATACGAATCGGCAACTTGAGGAAATCAAAAACCTTCTTAGTTCTAATCCTATTGCAGATATCGACAATGTACTAAGTGAAGCTGCAGGGCGGAACCCTGGACTATCTTTCCAACTAATAAATAGTCCTCCCAATCCACCAACCATAGTAGTCAATGCAACGACACCAGGACACCCTGTCAAGTTATCTAAGCTTTCTTTTCCCAATACAGAAGCAGGCCAAAGAGGACTGCAGAAATTCAAGAGCCTTGTTGAAGAAGGTCATCAAGCTTCCTTCGAAGAGGGAGAGTTTGAATGGAACTGGCAATTCGAGATGCCAAAGTTTGTTGGACCATCTTCTACGCTAACAGAGTTCCATCTATCTAAAAAAATTCCGAATACTGATATCCCAGTCAAGCTTGAGATATTTGACAATAACGATATTCTTTATGAGATAAATTATGCAAGGCTCAAAGCTATTAGAGCTGGAACAAAAAAACTAGAGTTTTCTTTGACAAGCCCCGTTATTCCAGTAAGTGTAAATCTCATGGTTGAGAACAGTCATAACTCTAGTTTTACTATTGATAATATTGATTTCTCAAAAATCGAGCTAATACAAGCTAAGAAGCTGATTGAGTTTCGTTTAGCTACGCTTAAAATGAATAAGATGAGGGTGTCTTCTCTTGAATTGAATATCCCCATCTTTGAAGCTGAAGTCTCCCAACCAAAGGAACATTTTGAGTCTATAGATAGGTTAGAGTGCATACATCAATTTGCAATTTGGCTAGTCGTCATCAATGAGCGATTGGGTATAAATCTCAGAATTCCAGAAGAATTTGATATGGATGATTTCGAAACAGCGCAGGAAATCTTTGAGGCTGCTACTAAGGGATTCCATACAAAAGGAAGTAGCAAGTTAACACTTAGATACGATCGAGAAAAAGCAATTGAGCTCTTAAATAACTGGGACTCTGCGAAGAAAGCTAATCCTGTTTTTGGCTATCACGAATATGGGGGAGAGTTCCTAGGGGAATCAATTCGCTTGGGGCCGGTCGAAATCACTCTGTCTAAGCTCTCCTTGATCCATGATGTAGAAAGCTTACTTGCACATATCAATGAATCAGCAAAAGAAGAAGTTGAGATACAGATACGCTGTAGTAAATCCTTGTATAGATTCACTCAATACTTGAGTGATGAACAAGACCAAACTCTCACTGACATTCAGAAAGAATTGGATGAGATAAACGTTGGAGAAACTCAACCCGTTGAAGACTTAGCTCAAGAGGTTCAGCACAAGTAGGACATTTCGGGTTGAGATTACCTCTATTGCTGAGCAGCAGATTGAACAGTCTTATTTTTTTAACAGAGATCGTAATCCAGAATTCTCCGATCTCTGGTTTCGCAGCTTGATGGATACAATTTCGATCCTTCAGGAAAAGCCAAGACCCTATTCGTTTGCTTTTGGGAATGAAGTATTTGCTGATGAATTACACCAACTTCTTTATGGCAAAGGCAAAAGTGCTCTTGGTATTCTTTTCACCATTAGAGACGAGGTGGTCTTTATTCTTTTCGTTCGGCACACAGCTCAGGAGCATGCAAACCCAGAGGATTTTGAGGAGATTTGAGAGATCGCCCCATTTATCAAGTATCACCTAGGTCATACTGAATCTTAACGATACTTGCTCTCAAAGCTGGAATTTTTGACTGCACGACATCCCAGATGATTTCATTTTCGACGGTGAAATAAGCGTGAACCAGGATGTTTCGCAGCCCTGCGATTTTTCGCCATTCAATCTCAGGGTAGCGATCGAATAAATCATTAGGTAGATTCTTAACGGCTTCTCCAATCAATTGGAGATTGCGGACAACCGCATCAAAGGTGCGCTCGTCTTCAATAAAGCCCTTAAAAGATAAGCCTGCGGTGTAGCGTAGAATTTTGTCGCAGCTCACCAAAATATCATTCACATAAAGCTGAACGCTACGCGACACGAATCGCCTCTCGCTCTACTGTTGCTTGAATTTCGTCGCGAAGCATTTTCTTTGTCACGACATCAACCGAGACGCCAAGTAAGTCTTCCAGATAGAACTTGAGATCCATGTAGCGATCAAAAGTCACTTTGCCCTCGAATTCTACAAGCACGTCTAAGTCGCTACCGTCATGAGCTTCATCTCTCGCTACAGATCCAAACACCGCCAAAGACTGGACCCCGAAGCTGTCCAAAGCCTCACGGTGTTGTTGGAGCAGGTCGATAGTAGCTTGACGTTTCATAATGACCAGTATATTGCTCTTGTCAGGAACGCGATCACGCCCTCACAGCAACGCAACAACTATGAGGGTTCAGCAATTTTAAGAGCTGACGATGCGGGGTAGGCAACCACATTGACCTCCTGAACTCTGAGCGATTAAAACCCCAATTCGCATCACATAGAGTTTTGCTTAAAAAGTATGGTTGCCAAAACTCCCTGGGCTTAGGATCAATACCGTTTTGGAAACGGGAGTTGATACGTCATGACAGACGCACCAGTACAGCTACTCATTGCGAGCTTTAACGACGAAAAAGCGGCCAATGAGGCCATGAAGACCTTGCGGGCGGCGAAGCGGCAACACATCATCGGCATCCAAAAGGCTGCCGTCCTACGCCGCAACGAAAAAGGGAAGCTTCGCATCGCGGCGCTCAAAGACTTTCAAGCCAAGACCGGGGCGAAGTGGGGCGGGGCCTTGGGAGCCGCGATCGGTCTGGTGACTGGCCCAGGGATTATCGCCGCCGGTGCGACTGGCGCAGTAATTGGGGCACTGGCCAACAAATTGAAGAAATCAGGTTTTGCCAAAGACCGGATGAAAATTTTGGGCGAGGCGCTGCCCCCTGGCACTTCCGCGATCGTGGCCGTCATTGAGCATACCTGGGTGGCTGACCTGCAAGCAGCCATGGAAGAAGCCGGGGCCACTGTGATGACCGAAGCCCTACAGCGCGATATTGCCGAGCAACTCGAAGCCGGACGTGAAGTGGCTTACACCGCCTTTGTCTCCGAAGGCGGTGTCGCGGCAGGGCGCATTTCAGCGGGCGAATCTGACTTCGAAATTTCGGGTTTCTTAGCCGATGATGAATCGATCGAATTCGTGGAAGCGGGGGTTTCGGTGGAAGCGATCGAAGTTGAGTTTGAGCCCGAAATGGAAACCCCTGAAGAAACAGCAGCCGAAGCCTAACGGCGGTGGAGCGATCGCCGCGAGTTGCGTTCAGCAAGCCGACGCTGGGCAGGTTCAGACTCCTGGCTCGGCGGCGATTTTTCCGGACTGGACCGCTTTTTCCAACCGTTCGTAATCTTGCTCCGTTTGGTCGGCATAGGCGATCGCAAATTTCGCGATCGCCTTGGCGAATCGGTCATTCTTGCCCATATAGCCAAAGGTCTTGGCCGCGTTGCCGGTACGGGCATGGGCACGCGCCAACGTCCAGCTACAGAGGGTCAAATACGTATCTAATCCCTTTTCATCGAGCTCTTCGACTTTGACCGCCCCCTTCATATCTTTAAGCTGTCGCCAGTAATAATCTCGTTCCGTTAGAGCACTCTGGTGCCAGCCCAGAAAAATGTCGCTGACTGCCTGCATTAGTGTTTGCCCGGTGACGACTCGCTCGGCATGGGTTTCGTAGGCGTGGGCGGGTAAAAACGGCTCCAAAGCCGATGCCCTCGCTTCTTTCAGCTGCAGAATGATGGCGTCATCTTCGCCTTGGCCTTCGAGCAAAATAATCAGACAGCGGGTGCCGACGCTACCAATGCCGCCCACCCGCAAAGCGCCATCGGTGATGCGATAACGACTCAGCAAAAATTGCCGTTCTTTGGACAGGCTATCCAGATAGTCTTGCCAGGCAGCTTTGAGCGTTTCACGAACTTTCTGATCGCCCAACAACTGACTGAAATCGTGTTGCCGAAACGGAACTAATAATGGCGGCTCACTGATAATTTGTAGGCGTCCATCTTGGCGGCTAGTGAGCTTTTCTAACGTCTGTTCTTGGGTGCGTTGACGGGCCTTCTCCACCATGGATTGGGCAGTTTTATGCCCCCGTTTAGAAGAAGCATCTTTAAACAGATCGAGCACATACTCAGCATCAATGTGGTAGTACCACATCTCCAAAGTTGTGTGGTCATCAAAGTACTGCACCGCTTTTTGGTAGCTGCGGACAACGGTTTCCGCCAACTCGCGATTCACCGCATCTTTGAAATTATTCGATCGCCCTGCTAATACTGCACTCGCGGCTAGACGCTTCACATCCCATTCCCATGGGCCGGGATACACTTCATCAAAGTCATTGATATCGAAGATCAAGTTGCGCTCAGGCGAGGCAAACACCCCGAAATTACACAAATGAGCATCGCCACAGAGCACCGCAGTAATGCCAGACACCGGAGTAGGGGCTAAATCAGCAGCCATGACTCCGGCAGAACCCCGAAAGTAGGCAAAGGGGGATTCCAGCATGCGGCCATATTTGATCGGGATGAGATGCGATAGCCGATCGCGATCGCTGGCTTGCAATATCTTTAACGGCTCAACTCGGTTGGTAGCGGGTGACCAGTCTCCATGACTGCGGCGACTGGCTTGGCTGCGCAAAGCCTTGCCCTGCTCATATTTTTCTGCTCGCGTCAGGATCGCCATGGCCGCCATCGTCTCCGCAGTTATTTTGGCAATCCTATCGCTTTGCGGAGGCAAATGCAGCAGACGTCGAGCGAGGAATTTGAAGCAGAACTGGGGGCATCCGTATAGCAGCAGTAACTTCTCGTGTGGCCCATGCCAGCAATTTTCGCGATATGCAGACCCGTGAGTCTGTGATAGCTTGACGCTTAAATCGGCTCACGTGATCGCCGGGATGCTGCCTTTCTGTCGTTTCTTCAGGGCTTCTTTGCCATGTCTCTACCCAAAATCCAGTCTTCAGCAATGTGGGGCCTCACTGTTGGCCTGTTGGCGACTGCGGGCCTATCCGCTGAAGCGCAGGTTCGTTCTGTTGATGAGGTGGTCCCCGAGCCAGCCAGCGTGACGGAAGCCGCTGCGTTAACCGCTGTCCCTGAGCCAACTGCTGAGGTCCAACCTGATATGGCAGCCACCTTAGCGATCGCCGACGAAGCTGCACCAGCAGACGCCGCTGACAATACAGTGGTCGCACAGCAGGCCGAGGAGGAAGGCTCTGAGCGGATCAACTATGCCTTTGGCCCTGGGGCCACTATCGGCCTGAGTGACGATGGCGAAACCGCCCTGGGCGACGGTGGCTTTTCGATCGTGGGTCGCTTTTCGCTAACGGATAACTTGTCAGTGCATACAGCCTCCACCATTGGAGACAACTCCCTGTTCACCGCCGCACTGACCGGAGGGGCTCCCGTCCGCAATGCCGAAGATCGCACACTCGTCTTTCCCTTTGCGGGAGCCGGAGTCTCGGTCGAAAC